>JBOFFH010000032.1:0-8815 GCA_051648485.1 Fusobacteriaceae bacterium | reverse complement strand
TTAAAAATATTGAATAAACATATTAGTAAAGGGTAACTCGAAATTTTACTTTTGAGTTACCCTTTTGAGAATCCTATTTAAAATCTAAACCATATTTTCTGATCTTCTCATATAGAGTTGTTCTTCCAATTCCTAAAAGTTTAGAAGTTTCTTGCTTGTTCCATCTAGTTTTTTGAAGAGCGATTGCAATAACAACTCTCTCAACATCATCAAGAGCATAAATTTCTTGCTCTAAAATATCTTTTAATGGTCCTAATCCAATAACTGTTTTGTTTTCCACAGTGTCAGATTTCATTTTTATCTCTAAAGGTAAATCAGTAACATCTATGATTTTTTCAGTAGATAAAATAGCCATTCTTTCAACTATATTTTTTAATTCTCTTATGTTTCCAGGGTATGAATACTCAAGCATATATTTCATAGCTTCACCAGAAATTACAGGCATCTCACGGTGCATATCTCTGATTACTTTAGTTAAGAAGTAGTTAGCAAGCAAAGGTATATCATCTTTTCTGTCTCTTAAAGCTGGAGCTTCAATAGGAAAAGCAGTTAATCTGTGATATAGATCTTTTCTGAAAGCACCTTTTTCAGTTTCTTCTTTTAAATTTTTATTAGTAGAAACTATAAATTTGATGTTGATACGCTTACTTTTAGTTCCTCCAACACGACGAAATTCACCGTACTCGATAACTCTTAAAAGTTTAGCTTGAGCTTTAAGATCCATAGCAGAGATTTCATCTAAGAATACAGTTCCACCATCAAACTCTTCTAAAAGTCCTTTTTTACTCATAGTAGCTCCAGAGAAAGCTCCTTTTTCATAACCGAACAGTTCACGTTCTACGATTTCATCCGGAAGAGAAGCACAACTGATAGTTACAAATTCAGCTTTTCTTCTGTCACTTTTTTTATAAATTTCTTTGGCAATAAGCTCTTTACCAGTTCCATTTTCACCAGTTATAAGAACAGTTAAATCACTGTCTGCAACTTTTTCTATCAAGTTTTTAACTTCTCTAAGTTTTAAAGATTGACCGATAATTTCATTTTCATCTTCAGTATCTTGTAGCTTTTCTTCCAATCTACGCTTTTCTTTTAAAACTTCTAAATTTTTAAGAGCTGGAACTATTATTTTATCCATCTCTTTGTATTCAATAGGTTTAATCATATAGTTATAAATTTCAGCGTCTCTAAGTTCAATTATTTGCTCAGATTTTTCTTCGTCTAAAAGACCAATAACAACAAAATCTTTTCCAACCCCGTTTAATTTTCTTTTAACTTCTGAGAAGTTAAACCAAGCTAAATGCTCATCAACTAAAACCACGTCAAAATCACTTTCTCTTAACATATCTAATGCATCTAATAAGTTATTAAAAGTAATAACTTCATAATGATCAGCCAATTCTTTTCTAATTTGCTTAAGAGTTTCTTTTCTTTCTGCAATTGCTAAAATAGCATTTTTAGTCATTTTTGTCCTCCTATAGATTTTTTTTATTTATTACATTGTATTATAATTGATAATCTGTTTTTTTTCAAGATTTTTTCTTTTTTTAGAACATTAATTTTTTTGAATTGAAACAAAAGTGTTTTTTTAGTACTCGAATGAGTCCAATTATTTCTTCCTAATTCACTATCATTGTTTACCGTTTTTTTTTCGATATTCCTTTTATTTTTTTGACTTGTATGTTACAATTTGTTAAATAGTATAGTTGAATCGATTACTTGTTAAAATGAGTACAAAAGGAGATCATAAAATGAATATAATGAAGTCGAAAGAGTTAGCTTTTTTCAATATGTTAGGTAAATTGATAGAAGTTAAATCAATGAATAAAAATCAAGATATTACAATTTCTTTTGAAGAACTTCAAGACAAAATGGAGATAGATAAAGCTCTTATCTCTAGTTTTTTAAATAAATTAAAAGAAGATAAAATTCTAGAAATTTTAAATGAAAATACGACAAGTATTTCTTTAAATTTTGAAAAAACTCATGAAAAACTTTTAGAGTTTGTTCATCCAGATGATTTAGATGTTATTCTTTTAGAGATAAATGAATTTATTTTCAAATATTCTAACCAATTTAAATTTGATGAAACATACGTGATTATAAAAGCTGTAGCTAAAAAAATATACAATATGGAACAAGCTGGGGATACTTCAGATTTTAGCCACCTTATCAGAAAAGGTATAAAAGCACTTTATGATAATCCTTATGTAGTCATTTATTTTTCAAAGTTTTTCTACAAATTGGCTGAAAACATAGAAGCAGAAGATCAATATGTTTTAGAAAATATCATTTATTATTTCTACACTTTACCTTATGATGAAAATCCGTTTATAGCAACAATTTTTTTGACACAAGTGGCTTTTCAGTTAGAGGCTCTGAAAAAAGGAATAGTTTGGGAAAATCTGTTTCAAATAGATGAAGCATTAAAGGAGTTAGAAAGATAATGATCAAAATATCGTTTGTAAGACACGGTCAAACACAGTGGAATGAAGAGAAAAGATTTCAAGGTTCAAAAAACTCAGATTTAACTAAAGTTGGAATTGACCAAGGAAAAAAACTTAATGAAAGTTTTATGAGAAATAATATAAATTTTACGAAAGTATATTCATCTCCTTTGGATAGAGCTTTTCAAACAGCTAGAATCATAACTGGAGATAAATATGTTATAGATATGATAGAAGAGTTCAAAGAAATCAATCTAGGAAGTATGGAAGGTGCAACTTATACAGAATTTGAACAACAGCATCCTAAAGAGTTTTTTGATTTTTTTAATGCTCCTGAAAATTACGAGCCTAGCAAAATTTATGGAGAAACTTTTACAGAACTTTTTAATAGAGTAGAATCTGGTTTGAAAAAATTAGTAGACCTTCACAAAAGTGGAGATGAAATATTAGTAGTGACTCATGGGATAACTTTAAAAGCAATTTGTAGTTATGTAATCAATGGAAAAGCCCAGTTGCTAAATTTTTCGAAAGACCCAATACCAGAAAATACAAGTGTAACAAAAGTAGTTTATGAAAATAAAGAATTTAGAATAGAGGATTTTTCTAATACAGACCATCTTTAATGAATAGAGAAGATTCAGGATTGACTGAATCTTCTCTATTTTTATTTTTATTTTTTTACAATCTTTTCTTTTTCTAATTCTTTTTCCAATAGATCTAGAAGAGCATTAAACTCTGTAGCTATGGCTTTAAAGCTAGATTCTTGTGATAAATCTACTCCAGCTTTTTTCAGTTGATTCATAGGATGGTCGTTTCCACCAGATTTTAAAAGTGTTAAATAACTTTCTTTGGCCAAATCTCTAGACTCTTCTGAGAAGTCCTTGTTTGTTATACGGTTGTAAAGATCTGCTGAAGCTGCAAAGCTTGTAGCATACTGATATACATAATATGGTGAGTTATAAAAATGAGGAATTCTGCTCCAAATTATTTGTTGTAACTCGTCTTGAGTAACTGTATCTCCAAAATACTCTTTAAAAAGACCAGTCATAAGATTATCCAAAATGTCAGGAGTAATTGGTGCACCTGATTCTGCCAGTTTATGAGCTTGATACTCATAGTCAGCAAAAAGAGTTTGCATATAAAAAGTTCCTACAATATTTCCAAGAGCTTGTTCTATTAGGGCAATTTTTTCTTTCGAGTCAGTTGTATTTTTTAACATATTATCCAGTAGCAGTCTTTCATTGAAAGTTGAAGCAACTTCAGCTACAAAGATAGTGTAATTGCTTGTAGCGTAAGGTTGATTTTTACTTGAATACATACTGTGTAAAGTGTGACCAAGTTCATGAGCTAAAGTGTAAACTGCATCCATAGTTCCATTGTAGTTTAAAAGCATATATGGGTGTACATCATAGATATTTATAGAGTAAGCTCCACTTCTTTTGTTTTCAGTTTCAAAAACATCCAACCAACCATCTCCTAGTGCAGTAACTAAATTTTCTTGATATTCTTTCCCTAAAGGAGCCACTGAATCAATTACCAGTTGCTTAGCCAGATCATAATCGAATTCACGATCATATTCTACAATGTTGATTTGATTGTCATAATAGTGATAATCATTCAGTCCCAAAGATTTTTTTCTAAGCTCGACATATCTTCTCAATGGTTCACTGTTAGTTTTTGCAGATTTAATAAGAGTTGTGTACACAGAAATGTCTATATTTTTCCCTTCAAGTGCTCTTTCTAAAGTTGAAGAGTAGTTTTTTGAACGAGAACTTGCCACTCCTCTTTGAAGAATTCCACGATAAATAGCACCATAAGTATTTTTATTAGTTAAATATGAGTTGTAAAGAGCTTCAAAAGCCATTTTACGATTCGATTGATCTCTGTCTGTACTTATAATTTTAGAATAAGCTCCATTGGTAACTAAAATTTCTTCACCTTTTAAAGTTATTTTGTTAAATTTTATATCCGAAGTAGAAAGTTCTTGATAAATATCATTTACTGAACCATTGAATTGTGAAAAATAAGATAAAAGTTTTTCACTTTTTTCATCCAATACATGATTTTGTAAACGATAAAGTTCCATAATCGAAAATCTATTAGGCTCTAATTTTGGATTATTGTCGATCCAAGCCACTGTAGTTTCTTGGGGTATTGTGAGGATTTCAGGAGTTATCCAAGCTGTAGAAATTCCAAATTGAGTGTATAGTCCTTCAATAATTTGAAGTTTTTCAGAAGCTACCATATCTTTAGAGTTTAAATCTTTCATAAGATAAGGGTAAAGATAAATTTTATCAACTAAACGAGAAAGCTTTTCATCTATTTCTATAAGTGCTGCAAATTTTTCTGCATCTTTAGAAATTTCTCCTTTGTAGGTAATTACCTCGGCCATAAGTTTTTTCATCATTTCTACATCTTTATCCCAAAGTTCCCAATTTGGGTAGATGTCTTTTAAATCCCATTTATAAGCATCTTTTATTTCACTTCTAATTTGCATTTTGTTTTTCTCCTTTTTTTGAACTATTTTTTCTTGAGTAATAACGTTGTTAGTGGACAGTTTTTTATGGTTATTTAAATTCCAATAACCTACACCATTTAGCAATAAAATGGCGATTATACCTGTGGTTAAGATATTTTTATTCATGAATTCACCCCTTTACAACTATATAGTACTATATTTTTTACCTATTTTCAAAAAACTTACAATTTTTTTAATAACCACTATATTTTTTTAAGGAAAAATGTTATTATTACCATATAATATATTTATAGTTAAGGGGGGAATAAAAAGTGGATTTGCATTATTTAAGAATATTTTATGAAGTTGCCAATGAAAAAAGTTTTACTAAAGCAGCACAAAAATTATATATAAATCAGTCAGCTGTTTCTATACAAGTTAAAAAATTTGAAGAAATACTGAAAACAAAACTTTTTGACAGAAGTTCAAAAAAAATAAAGTTAACTTATTCAGGAGAAGCTCTTTATCAAATGGCAGAGGATATCTTTGACAAAGTAAAGCGTGCAGAGCGTGAGATTAATCGTATAATAGATACAGATAAATCCAAAATAGTTATAGGTGCCAGTTCAGTTATAGGGGAACCACTGTTACCAAGATTGATGAAAGAATTCACAGAAAAGCACAGCGAAATAGATTATGAAATATTTATCTCAAGTAAAGAGTATTTGTTGAAAAATCTAAAAGAGGGAAAAGTGGATGTGTTGATAATAGATTTTGAGCATATAACAGATCCTAATTTAGAATGTTTAACAGTGGAAACAGTTCCTTATGTTTTGGTTGGAAATAAAGAATACTCTAGTATGGAAAAAATGGCTAGTGATCCACTTATCACTAGAAAAGATGTGCCAAACAACAATAAAGCTATTACAAGCTTAGAAAAACAATATAAAATAAATTTTAATAAAAGAATATCAGTAATGGGAAACACTGAAGTTATAAAAGATATGGTAAGAGAAGGTATAGGTAATGTAATCTTACCTTATTATTCAGTAAAAAAAGAAATAGAAGCTGAAGAGTTTAAAATTTTAGAAGAAATAGAAGAAGTACAAGATGGATATCAGATAGTAATAACAAAAGACAAACGTAATTTATTACAAATTATAAAGTTTATCAAATTTGTTCAAACACATAAAATTTAAATCATGGAGGAAAAATGAATTTAATAAAATCCTATGAAATCTTAAAAGATATGCTAGATAAATTTATAGTGACGGAAAAAACCAATAAACATACAGAGGCTGTGGCAAAAGATTTAGCCAAAGTTTTTAATTCTGGAAATAAAGTTTTAATAGCTGGAAATGGTGGAAGTAACTGTGATGCACTTCACTTTGCAGAGGAGTTCACAGGTCGTTTCAGACAAGATAGAAGAGCTTTGCCAGCGATAGCTATATCAGATTCTTCACACATTACTTGTGTGGGAAATGACTATGGATTTGACCATATTTTTTCAAGAGGTGTAGAAGCTTATGGAAAAGAAGGGGATATGTTTATAGGTATTTCAACAAGTGGAAACTCAAATAATATTATAAAAGCTGTGGAAACTGCTAAAAAACTGGGTATGAAAACAGTTTTACTTTTAGGAAAAGATGGTGGGAAACTAAAGGGAACGGGTGACTATGAATTTATAATAGAGGGTGAAACTTCAGACCGTATTCAAGAGATACATATGATGATACTTCATATTATAATTGAAGGTGTAGAAAAAATAATGTTTCCAGAAAATTATTAGTTCAAAATTCAAATTAAGATAAAACATGGGGGGAATAATGGCAATACGTAAATTTAGAAGTAGATTAAAACCTTTTATATGGGTAATAACAGTGGCTTTCTTGCTGTCGATGGGGGCTGGATTCTTTGGAGATTTTAAAACTTTGATGAATGGAAGCAATAATGTTGCATTCAAAATAAATAATCAAAAAGTTGAGAAAATACAAATAGAGCGTTCAAGAAATAATATATTCAATGCATACTCTGGAATTTTAGGTCCTGATTTAGATAAGGATACAATAGGAATTGTGGCAGCAGATGAGGTAATAAATAAAATACTGACTATTCAAATGGCTAAAGATATGAAGATTTCAGTTTCTAATTCAGAAGTCCAAAAGCAGTATAAAGAGATAGAAAAATCTGTAGGGGACAAAGAACAGTTTAAAAGATCACTTTTAGCTGCAGGATTTACATCTGCAACATTGAAAGAAGAGATAAAAAGTGATCAAATAGTGAAAGAAGTAATAGCTAAAATAGAAGCTTCTGTTAAAGAAGGTACAGAAGAAGAAGTGAAGCAAAAAGGTTTAGAACTTTATGGAAAAGAGCTTGGAAAATTAAAACAAAAAATGACAGTTTCTGAAATTTCAACTGAATATGAAGTTGAAGCTCCAGGAATTAAATTAGAGCAAGATGGATTTAAAATTTCTAAAGCTGAATACTCAAGAAAAGTTTTGAATTCACTTTTTATGGCCAAAGGAGATAAAACGATGGCAGAAAAAATGACTAAAGACAATATTGAGCAACAGATAAAAATTGCAAAAATAGCCGTTGAAAATGGAGTTTTAGTATCGGAAGATGTTCCATCTGGAGAAAAACTCAGAGAGTATCAACAAGGTTTATTAGAAAAGTTTAAATCAGAAATAAATCCAACAGATACAGAATTAAAAAAATATTTCACTGAAAAAAAAGAAAACTATGATAAAAATTCAACTGTAGATGTTGAATTGGCCTTGTCAGAGATAGTTCCTTCGGTTGAGGATAAAGAAATAGTTAAGAAAAAAGCAGAATTAGTTTTAAAAGATTTAACTAATGAAAATTTTGCTGAAAATGCTAAAAAATATTCAGAAGATCCAGGTTCTGCAGTTCAAGGTGGAGATTTGGGATGGTTTGGTCGTGGAATGATGGTTAAAGAATTTGAAAAAATTGCTTTTGAAGGAGAAATTGGAAAAATTCATCCTGAATTGGTTGAAACTCAGTTTGGATACCATATTTTAAATGTAGAAGCTAGAAGAAATGAAGATGGTAAAGAAGAAGCTAAAGCTGCTCATATTCTTTTTAGAATAGTGGCTAGTGAAAAAACAAAAAATGAACTGTTGGCTAAAATGGAAGAGATCAAAGTTGATATTCAAAACAATAAGGTAACTTTTGAAAAACTTACTGAAAAATATCCAAATGTAAATTTCTCTAAAAATTTCAATGATATTGGAGAAAATGGATATATGAATGAACTTGGATACCAAAATCAGCTTGTAAAAAATATTTTTGCGGCAACTAAAGATGTTTTGGTTGTTGAAACTCAAGAAGCAGGAATATTTATGTATAGAAAAACAGGGGAAAAACCTGAAGTTTTAGCAACTTTAGAAAATACTGAAACAAAAAATGAGGTTTTAAAAGATTATAAAAATGAAAAAGCTAATGAAAAGATTCTAAAGTTATCAAAATAAAATAGATATGACCAACTTAAAGTTTAAATCTTTAAGTTGGTCTATTTTTTTTAAAATACCCTTAGAATAGAAGATTTTAAATTGATTATTATTGAGAAATGTATTATAATATAGAGTAAAGTCTATTTAAAAAAGGTGAAGTATGGGATACAGGTCTGAAGATATTGAGAAGTTAAATGACAATTTAAAAATAGAAGAGGTAGTAGGGGAATTTGTAGAACTCAAAAAATCAGGAGCAAACTATAAGGGACTATGTCCTTTTCATCCAGATACATCTCCTTCCTTTATGATAAGCCCTTCTAAAAATATCTGTAAATGCTTTGTTTGTGGAGAGGGTGGAAGCCCTATAAAGTTTTATGCTCAATATAAGAATATAGGTTTTAATGAAGCTGTAAAAGAGCTTTCAGAAAAATACAAAATTC
>JBOFFH010000031.1:0-3366 GCA_051648485.1 Fusobacteriaceae bacterium | reverse complement strand
TCAAAAAAACAAAAAGAATATTTATTTATTTATGATAATGCTTCTGTTTTTAAAATTAATTTTGAGAAAAAATTAAAAAACTATGGTTTTGAATATATAGAAAGTTCTAGATTGGAAAAGAAAAAAATAGAAGGAGAAGTTTTTTTCTATGAAATAAAAAATTATTATGAAATTTTAGGAGAAATAAAAAAATTTAACGAGATGTTTTTTTTATCAGAAAATGAGTTTTATATAATTGAAAGAGAAAATTTCATTATAAATTTCAATGAAGAAAATTCTAAAATCAGATTTAAAATAAAATTTTTTTCTTATGAAAAAAAAAAGGAAAGTGAAAAAAGCAATTTTGATTTTGGGAAAATGAATGTTTTTTTTGAAGAAACAAAAGAAATAAAATTAGGTAATTCATATTATTGTATTGTAAAATTAGAAAATAAAAGAAAAAAGATAGTAAGAAAAGATAGTAAGGTCGAAGAAGCAAAAGAAAATTTATGTAAATAAACACAGGTAATAAAATTATTAATAATAAAAAGAAAGTAAAATATAAAAAAATGAAAATTCTAAAATATTGTTTACTAATTTATAAAATAGTGTAAAATATAAAAGTGAAAATAATTACAAGGGGGAATGGATGAAGAAGCGAAGACTTGTAGAAATATTAGAAAAATTTAATAATGTAAAAATAGCAATAATTGGTGATATGATGTTAGATGATTATATAATTGGAATTGTTGAAAGGATTTCTCCTGAAGCTCCAGTTCCTGTAGTTAGAGTAATAGAAGAAAAATTTGTTTTGGGTGGAGCAGCGAATGTTGCGAGTAATTTAGCAACTTTAGGAGCACAAACAATTTGTTACGGAGTTATCGGAAATGATTTTAATGGTGAAAGATTAGTTCAAACTCTTAAAGAAAAAGGAATAGAAACGTCTGGAATAATAAAATCAAAAGAAAGACCTACAATAGTAAAAAGAAGAATTATCGGTGGGCATCAACAGCTTCTTAGAATAGATTGGGAAGATAATAAAAAAATTTCCACTGAACAAGAAAATGAAATAATAGAAAATGTTAGAAAAAATATAAGCGAATTAGATGCTGTGATTCTTTCGGATTATGATAAAGGAGTTTTAACAGAAAGAGTTGCAAAAGAAATAATAAAAATAGCAAAAGAAAATGGAAAAATAATAACAGTTGATCCAAAGCCTAAAAATGTTAAAAATTATAAAGGTGCAACATCAATGACTCCGAATAGAAAAGAAGCTATGGAGTGTATGGGGATAGATAAAATAAAAGATGTATATCAATTAGGAAAAGACTTAAAAGAAGAATTAAAGTTATCTAATTTATTAATAACTAGAAGTGAAGAAGGAATGAGTTTATTTTTAGATGGAGAAATAAAAGATATTCCAACTTATGCAAAAGAAGTGTATGATGTGACTGGAGCTGGAGATACGGTTATCTCTGTATTTACTTTAGCTGCAGCTACAGGAGTAGATTGGCATGAAGCAGCTAAAATTGCAAATACTGCAGCTGGAGTTGTTGTTGGAAGGATAGGAACTTCAACAGTGACTAAAGAAGAGATAATAGATTTTTATGATAGAATTTATGACGAATGGAAATAAAGAGGTAAAATGCTAAGAATAGGAAATGGTTATGATGTTCACAGATTAGTAGAAGAAAGAGAATTGATACTAGGTGGAATAAAAATTCCTCATGATAAAGGAGTATTGGGGCATTCTGATGGAGATGTATTAGTACATGCTATAATGGATGCTTTGTTAGGTGCTTTAGCTCTTGGTGATATAGGAAAACATTTTCCCGATACAGATATGGGATATTTGGGAATAGATAGCATGATTCTCTTAAAAAATGTAGCAAACTTAATAAAAGATAAAAAATATGAAATTATAAATTTAGATTCTATAGTTGTTTTGGAAAAACCTAAAATAAACCCACATATAGAATCTATGAGAAAAAAAATAAGTGAAGTATTAAATATTGAAGAAAATAGAGTTAGCGTTAAAGCAACAACAGAAGAAAAATTAGGATTTACAGGAAAAGAAGAAGGTGTAAAATCTTATTGTGTCGTGTTGCTAAAAAAAATAGAAATTTAATTTTGATATCGTTGTTATAATAGAGATATTACAAAATTAAATCAAGGAGGAATTGAAAATGAAATTATCTAGTTATTTGGATTCAAAGTTTGTTTTTTTAGATTTAAAATCAAAAAATATTGAAGATGTAGTTAAAGAAATGATAGATGGGATATCAAAATCTAATCAAGAAATAAAAGAAATAAATTCTTTAGCAAAAGAATTAGTTTTAAAAAGAGAAAAAGAAATATCAACAGCAATAGGAAGTGGAATAGCAATTCCTCATGCTAGAATAGAAAATTTTGATGATTTTATTATAAGTATAGGAGTATTAAAAGAACCTATATTGATGAATGTTGCAGGAGGAAATACATCTGACAACGTAACATTTGTAGTTCTGATTTTATCAGATATTTTAAAAAATAAAAATATTTTAAAAACAATGAGTGCAATTTCAAAAATGGCTTTAAAAAAACCAGAATTATTAAAAAAATTAAAGCAATCAGCATCTCCGAAAGATTTGATAAAATTAATAGATGAAGCAGATATAGAAATAATACATAAAATAATAGCAGATGATTTATTGAGTACAGATACAGAACCAGTTGAAGCAGATACAACTCTTGATGAAATAGCTAAGAGATTTATCCTAGAAAAAACAAGTGGATTACCAGTAGTAGATAAGGAAGGAAACTTTTTAGGAGAAATTACAGAAAGAGAATTGATAGAATACGGAATGCCTAAATATACTTCACTTCTTGACGATTTAAATTTCTTGACAGTAGGAGAACCTTTTGAAGAATATTTACTAAATGAAAAAACAGCAACAATTAAAGATATTTTTAGAAAAGAAAATTTAAATATAATAGATAGAAAAGCTCCTATTATGGAGATATGCTCAATAATGGTTAAAAAAGGAGCTACAAGATTATACGTATTAGAGGGTAAAAAATATATAGGAATGGTTAAAAGATCGGATATAATAAAAAAAGTTCTCCATCTATAATTTTTTTAAGAGGATTATAAGCTAAAAAATCATTGAAAAAACTAAAGATTTTTTAGCTTATAAAAATCTAAATAAAAAAAATGATATTTTTAAAAAAAAAGTGTTGACGTAAAACATAAGTTATGGTATTATTAATCTTGTCCACGAGAGATTGTGAGACGGAGAAATGTAGGACATTAACAACAGAATAGAGAGATTAGTCAAATAAATTCTTGGTTAACAATAGTTAACAGAGACAAGTAGAATTAATTCTACAAAGGTGTAAATTAAATTT
>JBOFFH010000030.1:0-41484 GCA_051648485.1 Fusobacteriaceae bacterium | reverse complement strand
ATCTATCACAATATCAGCTCCCTCAATTCATATTGATTTTTTTATGTATTAAGTTCAATTTTCTATTGTTTTAATTATATCATAATAAGCTAAAAAAGAGGACTCATTATTAAATGAAAATCCTCTTTTTGGTATGAATTTTGATACTACTTTTATTACTTTTTACCGTAAATTAAAACTTCAGATTTGTGGCTTGGAAGTTGAGTTGCTCTAACTTCTTTAAAACCAAAATACTTAAAAGTTTGGATATGCTCTAAAATTTCTTCCACACTAATTTTTTCTCCAATTTCTAAAGTGTAGAAAACAGTGTGAATGCTTGGTCTCATAGCAGTGAATTTTTTTATTTGTCCCATATTAAGAGATGGAAGAACGTTCACATCTGAAATTAAAACATCACACGGTCTAGGAAGAACATCGTCATGAATTCTTTGCATAGGATCTTTAAGATGTGTAAACATAGGATCGTCCATAAGAATATCACTCATAATAGCATTGTCCACTCCCCAAACTCTAAATCCTTTTTCAATAAGCGCATAGCTTGAACCACCTGGTGCAGAACCTAAATCCAGAGCATTTTCATCAGCTTTAAAATCATAATTTACCCATTCAAGAGCTTCCATAATTTTCAAATAAGCTCTTGAAGGAGACTCTTTTGGAAGCGAAACATGTGGATTGGCTCCAGGATATTTCCAACAAAACTTTTCTATTGTTCTTGCTCCTAACCATATTTCACCATCTCTTACTTCTATAACATCTAAAACTGTATCTCCTATTTGAGCTATTTCTCCTGAAAATTCTTTTGTAACTAAAGAAAATCTATGAACTATATAATGAGGATATTTTTCAATCGCCTCTTCAATAGTTTCAAGGTTAAATCTGCCCAAAGATCTTCCATAACTTCTAGCAAAAACTAAATTTAATCTGCTGTTAGAATCAAAATTTCCACTGTTATCTTTAAAAGTAAGATATCCTGGTCTTGAGTATGCAAAGCTTAAATTAGGGTATTTAAGAGCAATTTCCTCTTTTAAGAATTTTTCACTACCTGGGTTAACTATTGTATAAATAAACATATATCACTCCTCGAAATTGTATTCATATTGTATAACAATTATATCATACTTTCATCACTTCGAGCAGAGATAAAATTGAATTGATTATTAATCCAAAGAATTAACTTGTAAGTTAGAATTTCCAACAATATTAGTATAAATTATAATTTCTTTTTCTTTTATTTCAACATTAGTTATTTTTAGCTCATCTATAGTGTTTTCTATATAAATATTTTCTTTTATTCTAAATTTAGAAATATTTTCCTCAAGAAGTTTTTTAGCACCTATTAAATCATTTTGAAAATCTAAAGTTAAATATTCTTTCTCTACAATTTTTTGAATCTTATTATGAAAAAATTTATCTAAAAGTTTCAATAAAAAGCTATCACTTTCTATTGTGAAAGAAAAATCTTTTGCTTGAAGAACTTTATTTTCAAGTATTTCAGGAGTTGCTTTAGCCAAAAGAGTTCCATTTAAATTGAAAATAGTAAACAAATTAAGAGAAAAATTAGTTTTGATTTTTAAAAGTGTATTATCCTTTTGTAAAGTTGTTGTTTTTGTTTTGAAATTAATACCTTCGTAAATATTAAAAGTTTTATTACTAAAATTTTTATCAATAAGAGCTTCTAATTTTTCATATTTTATTATAGCAGGAACATTTAAATTAAATTTAGAAAGATCTTGAGATGTAGATTTTAGTTTAGGAAGGGCTCCTAAGTCAATTACTGAATCTGGTTTCCCTACAAAAATAGTGATATCTCCTTGAAATCCACTGCTTAAAGAGATGTTGTTCTCGTCAGAAGAAAGAGTTCCACGATAAGCTGTTTTAGGTCTTAAAAGTAACCAAACATCAGATTTTGAATCTAAAAGAATAGGGGTACTTAATCCTTTCCAGTAGTTATCGACTATGGCTTTCAACTTTATTTCTTTAATCTTGTTATCTATATCCGCTGCTGCTTTGTATAGAATAGGATTTATTTTATTGCTGACTTGACTTTTCAAACTAATATTTTCATTTATTTTAAAACCAGAAATACTAACATTTACAGGTAAAACAACTTTTTCTAAACTCAAAACTGGAGAAGTTTTAGTACTGAGCTCCCAGTTTTCACTCAAATCTACTAATGAACTTACACCTAGCTTACCTTTAAAATCACTTGTGAACTTTTGACTACTACCATCTAAATTTCCAACGATGCTTCCACTAAAGTTGGTTTGACTATTCAGGTTCGAATTGTTCAAAGTGAAAAGTATCTTTTCTCTATTGAGAGTATAATTTAAAATTACATTTGGACTATATTTTGGTTTAATACTTCCTAAAAATGAAAGTCCTATTTTTAAAAGATTGTTACTACTACCATGATCTAAAGAAATATTTTCGTCTCCGCTAAAAGTTTTGGGAACAGATTTTTCAACAAAGTTTTCTACAGCTGTTTTTTTTATATTTGTTTTGATATTGAACTTAGAATTATTCTCACCATAAGTTATTAAAGTAAGGAATAAAAAAGTCATAATAAGGTTATTTTTTTTCATTTATTCTCCCAAGTTATATTTAGTTAACTATTTCTCATATTATACTCTTAAAAAAAAATTTTTTCCATATGGAATCTTAAAAAATATTGTGTTATAGTATGAGTAAGGTTAAATACAAATTACGGGAGGAAATATGTTAGATTTTAGATTTCAAAATAAAACTGAAATAATTTTTGGAAAAGAAACTGAATATCTTGGAATAGAAGAAGCTGCTAAATATGGAAAGAAAATTTTAGTTCACTTTGGTGGTGGAAGTATAAAAAAATCTGGACTGTATGACAAAGTAGTTTTAGGTTTAGAAAAAGAAGGGGTACAAGTTTTTTCATTAGGTGGAGTTATGCCTAATCCAAGACTTGGATTAGTTCGTGAAGGAATAAAAATTTGTCAAGAAAACAAAATAGAATTTATTTTAGCAGTGGGTGGTGGAAGTGTTATTGATTCAGCTAAAGCTATTGCCGCAGGAACAAAATATAAAGGTGATGTTTGGGATTTATTTGATAAAGGAATTGTTCCAGAAGAAGCTTTACCTACGGGAGTTATTCTGACTATACCAGCAGCAGGAAGCGAGAGTAGTAATGGTTCAGTAATAACTAATGAAAAGGGTTGGTATAAAAGATCGTTCGGAGGATCTATTATGAGACCTCAGTTTGCTGTTTTAAACCCTGAGCTTACATATACTGTACCATCTTACCAAACAGCGGCAGGAGCTGTCGACATGATTGCTCACGTTTTCGAGCGTTATTTCACAAATGAAAAAAATGTAGACTTAACAGATCGTATGTGTGAAGGAATTATTAGAACAATAATTTTAAATGTTCCGAGAGCTTTAGCTAATCCAGAAGATTATGATTCACGTGCAGAACTTATGTGGGCTTCGACATTAGCTCACAATGGTATTTTAGACACTGGACGTAAAGCAGATTGGGCCTCTCATAAGATAGAGCATGAACTTAGTGCACTTTATGACTTAACTCATGGAGCAGGGCTTGCAATCGTTTTCCCAGCTTGGATGAAATTTGTTTATAGAACTGATCTTAACAGATTTATGCAGTTCGCAAATAGAATTTGGGATGTAGAGTACAACTTAGAAAATCCAGAACTGATGATAATGGAAGGAATCAATCGTATGGAGCATTTTTTTAAAAGTATAGGAATGCCTATAACTTTAGAAGATGCTAAATTAAAAGATATAGATAACAGATTTGAAGAAATGGCAAAAAAAGCTGTTGAAAAAGGAAACATTGGTCAATTTGTAAAATTGGATAGTAACGATATTATTGAAATTTACAAACTTTGTAAAATATAAAAAAAAACCTCCTTGGTTATTGAAGGAGGTTTTTTTTTATAGATTTAATGAAAATAAAAAAATAGGATTCTATTAATGTTTGTTGTATAAACTGTTATCAAGAAATTTTATTAATTCAAGGAGGGAATAAAGCAATAATGAAATGTCATAACAATAGGTATTATTCTGGAATGTTTTTAGTTTTGCTACAATATATTATAATTAAAGCATGTATGATGGTTTTAGGAGTTGAAAAAGAAATTGGTGAACTTTCTTTTTTAATATATATATTTTTCTATTTTAAAGAAGGCGTATACTACTTTGAATCATATCTAATTTGGGAAGAATTAGATAAACAAACAAGATCACTGTGGAAATACTTAGTGGTGATAACCTTGGTAGGAATAACAATTGATACCCCTACTAATTTATGGAGATACTATATTTTAGGAATTTTTACAACTGTACTAAGTTTTGTATTAACAATAATTATGAGAAGGCAGTTATTTAAAATCATACAAACTAAAATGGTAATAATTGGAACAGGTGAAAATGCTTTAAAAATGAAAAATATAGTTCAAAAAAATAAATTTGCTGCATGCAAATTTTTAGGTTTTTTAGATGCAAATGAAGTAATGAAAGAAGAAAAAATGATTTCGGAAAATGAAATAATAGGTAACTACAATAATTTTGATTTGAATGGCATAGACGAAGTCATAATAGCATTACCAGATCTTACATACATACAAATGGGTGAAATAGTTAAGCAGATAGAAGGAAAGGTAAAGAAAATTAAATTTATTCCTAGAATTAATAGAATGTATACTTTAGCTCCAAAAATTCATGATTATGATGGTGTACTTCTTATTTCAGCAGAAGATAATCACGGTTATTGGAAAAGTTTATTAATGAAGAGAGCATTGGATATGTTCATAGGAACAATGGGAATGCTTTTGCTAATACCTTTATCAATATTGGTATGGTTTAAAACTTCAAAAGAAGATAGAAAAGGTGGAATATTTTATTCTCAAATAAGAATAGGATTGAATGGAAAACCTATAAAAATATACAAGTATCGTTCAATGGTACACGGAGCAGAAAAAATATTAAAAGATTTGATAGAGAGTGATCCTACTATCAGAGAAGAGTATAAGTTAAATAAAAAACTTAAAAATGATCCGAGAGTAACAAAAATAGGAGAATTTTTAAGACATAGTAGCCTTGATGAGTTTCCACAGTTTTTTAATATAATTAAAGGAGAGATGAGTTTTGTAGGACCAAGACCTTATCTTTTTGAAGAAAAGCCTGATATGGGAGAATATTTTGATAAAATAATTCAAGTTAAACCTGGAATTACAGGAATGTGGCAAACTCATGGACGTAGTGATACAGACTTCGAAGCAAGATTGGAGATGGATCAGTATTACTACAGAAACTGGAGTGTGTGGCTCGATGTAATAATAATGATAGAAACCATCAAAGATGTATTTATCAAGAAGGGGGCTTATTAGATGGAAAAAAATAAAATACTTCTTGTGGGATTAAATTACTATCCTGAAGAATCTGCTATTGGATTATATTCCACAGAAATGTGTGAATATTTAGCCAAAGAGTTTCAAGTAGTAGTGATAACAGGCTATCCTTACTATCCTGAATGGAAGATAAGAGATGACTACAGAGAAAAAAATGGTGTAATACATGAGGAAAAAAATGGTGTTAAAATCTTTAGAGTAAAGCAGTATACTCCCAAAAAAGTTGATGCTTTCAAAAGACTCTATCACTATTGGGATTTCTATAAAAAAGCCATAAAAATAGCAGAAGATGGAGAATATGACTTGGTACAAGTTATTCTTCCAAATATTTTTCTTCTAAAACTTGCAATAAATTTAAAAAAGAATAATAAATCAAAAATAATATGGGCACATGTTCAGGATTTTGAAATTGATGCTGGATTAGAGACTTTAAAGTGGATAGGAAAAATACCATTAGTAAAGTATCCTCTCCACTGGATAGAGAAAAATCTGTTTTCAAAATTTGATATAGTTAGTTCTATTAGTGATGGAATGGTAAAAATATTAGCGAATAAAGGTGTGAATTTTGAAAACAGATATTTTTTACCCAACTGGTCAGATATATCTAAGCTATACAAAATAGAAAAAAGTGAATACAGAAAAGAGCTGAAAATAAAAGATGAAGATTTTGTAGTTATGTATTCAGGTAATATTGGCGGAAAGCAAGATTGGGAAATTACAATTCAAGCTATAAAGAAATTACAGAATCATGAAAATATAAAATTTGTAATAGCGGGAGATGGAAATAAAAAAGAGTATATGGTTAAAGAGTTATTGAACTTAAAAAATGTGATTATGCTACCTCTACAACCCAAAGAAAGATTAAATGATTTTCTCAATTTAGGAGATTTACATTTTATACCTCAAAAACACGATGCTAAGGATAGTTTTATGCCGTCTAAACTTTTAGGAATAATGTCTGTTGAAAAACCAGTACTTGTACTGGCAAATAAAAAATCTAATTTATATGAAGTAATAAAAAAAGAGAAATTGGGGTATGTATTGTCTGAAAATGAATATGAAAAATTTTCAGACACTATTTTAGCTATAGAAAAAACTAAAGTTGAAAATGAAATAATGGGAAGCAGAGCTAGAAAATATGTATTAGAAAATTATATTTATGAAACTGTTATGGAAAAATTAATAGAAAAAATAAATAAAAGAATGATAAAAAATGTTTAAGCTAGGGTTATTTCTAATACCCTTTGAAAATTTTTTCTTTGCTCCTAGTGCTGGATGGGGAGCGATAGCTCCTGTATTATTCTTTTTTTATGTAATATATAATTTTGAATATATTGAAAGGTGTATAAAAGATTCTGAAAAAATACTTTTAATTTATGGAGCTTTTATAATTTTGAGTTTAATAAATTATAATTTTTTTGGAGTTGTAATTAAAAATGTTTTTGACAATATTATGACGTTAACTTTAGGATTGTTTTTTTATTATGCACTATATATAAGGTATGTAATAAAAAAAGTAAATTTTTTTAGAGATATTAAAACAGTATATTTAGGCTATGCAGTTAGTCTTGGAATAGGAATTTTTCAATATATAATTTATAACCTGAATATATCTTTTTTGATTAAAATTATGGAAAAATTATCTAAAAGATCTTATTATCCCAGAGTTCAATTTACTTTTACAGAACCTTCTTTTATTTCGATTCACCTTTTCGGATTGTTATTGATTATTTTTATGTTTTTATATAAAAATAATATAAAAATATCTAAAAAAGTGAAAATATTATTTTTTTCTTATGTCATTATAGCAAATTTAATATCATCTAGTGGAAGAATGGTTTTAGATACATTTATAATTTCGATTATAGTAATTTTATTTTATTTATTAAGAAAAAAAGAGATCACTCAAAAAATTATAATTGTAATTTTTTGTACAGGAATTGCTGTAGGTCTTATTTCAAAAAAAGATTATATAAATAAAAATATAATAAATGGAATTAATCCTAGAATATCAAAGATTATAGATGCAGGAATATATTATGATGCTTCTTTAGCTTCTAGATATTTTAGAATAAATGCAAGTATAAAAGGATATAAAAAAAATATAGAAGCTTTAAGTTTTGGAACTGGTATGGGTAATTTATATATATATTTAGGAGAAGGGTACGATGAAGCTAAAAAAGAATACAAAAACAAATATTTTTATGAAGTAAATGGATTAAAAAATAGCAAAACAAAAACATTGTTTTCAATGCCTATAAAATTAATTTCAGAATACGGATTAATAATGTTCATTTTAATTTTGTGCACTTTGTTTTCTAAAAAATATTTTGGTACATATTTAGTTATGTTGTATTTGTACATACAATTTGATTCTTATGCACTATATACAGTATGGATATATATTTTTTTAAGAAAATATATATCTCAGTTAAAAATAAATGTAGAAATAAAATCACAAATAAAAAATATGGAAAAAGATTTAAAAGGAGTAAAAGAATGAAAATTGCATTTGTTTCATTGGGAGATGCTGAGGATAGAAACACTTGGTCGGGAACAACTTATTATTTATTTGAAAATTTAAAAAAATATCATGAGGTAATAAATTTATCGCCTATAAACAATTCAAATATAGTTATAAAAGTTATATATAAGTTATTAACGATTATAACTAAAAAAAAATACCTTCATGATAGAAACAAATTTGTTGTTTGGAAAAATGCACAAGAAATTAAGAGTAAACTAAAGAAATATAAAGATATTGACTTAATATTTTCTGTAGGAGCACTGGCAATAGCTGATTTAAAAACTGATATCCCAATATATTTTTATACCGATGCGACATTCTCTGGAATGATTAATTATTATGAAGAATTTTCAAATTTATCGAATTTAACAATTAAAGAGGGAAATATGGCGGAAAAAAATGCTTTAGAAAAGTCTAAAGGTACTTTTTATAGCTCGGATTGGGCTTCGGACTCTGCTATAAAATTTTATGGAATAGAAAAAAATAAAATTCATACAATACCCTTTGGATTAAATATGGATATTATTCCAGAAAAACAAATAATATTGGATTCAATACTGAAAAAAATTAATTTTGAAAAATTAAAGCTACTGTTTATAGGTAAAGATTTTAAAAGAAAAGGTGGAGAAATTGCAGTACAAACTTTAATAGAATTAAAAAATAAATATGGAATAGATGCAGAGTTAACAATAATAGGATGTAACCCTCATATTGAAAATGAAGCAATAAAAATAATACCTTATATTGATAAAAATAAAAAAGAAGAGCAAAAAAAGTATGAAGATATTTTGAAAGAAACACATTTTCTTATTTTACCAACAAAAGCTGACTGTACACCAATGGTTTCTGTAGAAGCAAATTCTTATGGAATTCCTACGATAATAAGCAAGACAGGAGGAATTCCTACGATAATAAAAAATAAAGTAAATGGAATTTTAATCAGTAATTATAGTACTTCTGAAGAATTTGTGAAAACAATAAAAGAAAACTTTGAAGATAAGAAAAAATACGAAAAGTTAGCATTAAATACACGTGAATATTTTGAAAAAAATCTTACTTGGGACAAAAGTATAGAAAAGATAAACAAAGTAATAATAAAATGATTAAAAAAGGAGAATTAATTATGTCAAAAAAAATAGCATTAATAACAGGAATAACAGGACAAGATGGGTCATATTTAGCAGAATTCCTTCTAAAAAAAGGGTATGAGGTACATGGAATAATGAGAAGAGCGTCATCATTTAACACTCAAAGAATAGAGCACTTGTACATAGATGATTTAATCGAGGATATGAAAAAAAGTAGAAAAATTAGACTTCATTATGGAGATATGACAGATTCTATGAGTTTGACTAGACTTATAAAAGAAATAAAACCTACTGAACTATATAACTTGGCAGCACAATCTCATGTACAGGTATCATTTGAAGTTCCAGAAAATACAGCTGATGTGGATGCAATAGGAACTCTTAGAATTCTTGAGGCGGTAAGATTTCTTGGACTTGAAAAAACTTGTAAAATATATCAAGCTTCAACATCAGAGTTATATGGAAAAGTGCAAGAAATCCCTCAAAAAGAAACAACTCCATTTTATCCAACATCTCCATATGCAGTAGCTAAGCAGTATGGATTTTGGATTACCAAAAATTACAGAGAAGCATATGGAATGTTTGCAGCAAATGGAATACTTTTTAACCATGAATCAGAGAGAAGAGGAGAAACTTTTGTAACAAGAAAGATAACTTTAGCAGCATCGAGAATAGCAAAGGGATACCAGAAAAAACTTTATCTGGGAAATATGGATGCTTTAAGAGATTGGGGATATGCTAAGGACTATGTAGAGTGTATGTGGTTGATACTACAACACGATAAGCCTGAAGACTTTGTAATCGCTACAGGAGAGCAACATTCAGTAAGATATTTCTGTCAACTTGCATTCAAAGAAGCTGGAATAGAGCTGGAATTCCTTGGTGAGGGAGTAAACGAAAAAGGAATAGATAAAGCAACAGGAAATGTACTTATTGAAGTGGATCCTAAATATTTTAGACCATCAGAGGTTGAAACACTTCTTGGAGATCCTACAAAAGCAAAAACATTACTTGGATGGAATCCTAGAATGACTTCTTTTGAGGAGCTTGTACGTAAAATGATGAAACATGACCTAGAGTTGGTAGAGAAAGAGCACTATGCAAAAGTTAAGGAGACTAGATAATTATGGAAAAAACAAATAAAATATATGTAGCTGGGCATTGTGGTATGGTAGGTTCAGCAATAATTAGAAATTTAGAGGAAAAGGGATTTTGCAATATAATTACAAAAACTTTTTCTCAATTAGACCTGCGAAATCAATCAGAGGTTGAAGAGTTTTTTAAATCTGAAAAACCAGAGTATGTTTTTTTAGCAGCAGCAAAAGTTGGAGGAATACATGCGAATAATACATATCCAGCAGAATTTCTTTACGACAATCTTATGATAGAAGCTAATATTATAAATTCAGCTTATAAAAATGGAGTGAAAAAATTACTATTTTTAGGAAGTTCTTGCATATATCCTAAGTTTGCAGAGCAACCGATAAAAGAGGAATACTTATTAACTGGAATCTTAGAGCCAACGAATGAAGCCTATGCTATAGCTAAAATAACAGGAATAGAGCTATGTAAATATTATAGAAGACAGTATGGGTGTGATTTTATATCAGTTATGCCAACTAATCTTTATGGTATAAACGATAACTTTGACTTAGAAACATCACACGTAATGCCAGCACTAATCAGAAAATTCCATGAAGCAAAACTAAATGGTGCAGAAGAAGTAATCATGTGGGGAACAGGAAAACCAAGAAGAGAGTTTATGTACGTAGATGATTTAGCAGAAGCACTATCTTATCTAATGATGAATTATTCAGATGAGATGTATTTGAACCTTGGAACAGGTGAAGATATTGAGATAGGTGAATTGGCAAAAATAGTAAAAGAGATAACTGGATACAAAGGTAAAATAACGAACGATCTAACTAAACCAGATGGAACACCAAGAAAACTATTAGATGTAACTAGGTTGCATAATACTGGCTTCAGACATAAAGTAGAACTAAAAGAAGGGATAGCTAAGGTGTACGAGTGGTTTTTAAAATTTGAGGATGTGAAAAAATAAAATGAAAATATACTTGGATAATATTGTTTTTAGCAAGCAAGATTCTGCTGGTATATCAGTTTACTGGAAAGAAATTTCAAATAGAATTTTAAATGATAAATCTCATAGTGCAAATATAGTAGAACAAGAAATAAATTCTAAAAATATTTTTAGAAGTGAAATGAAAATTCCAAAAGAAATAATAAAATATGAAAATAGATTACCTTTATGGCTTTATAAATTTTTACCATTAACGTTGAAAATAGAAGAAAATTCAATATTTCATTCAAGTTATTATCGTGTATCATATTCTAGAAAAGTTAAAAATATAGTTACAGTTCATGATTTTACTCATGAATATTTTTTTCCATTACATAAAAAGTTTTTAAATTATTGGAAAAAAAAATTAGCAATAATGAAAGCTGATGGAATTATATGTATTTCACAGAATACTAAAAAAGATCTTTTAAAATTTCATCCTTGGGCTAAAAATAAAAAGATAAAAGTTATTTATAATGGTGTTGGAGATCAATTTTTTCCAATAAATGGTATAGAGAAAGAAAAAAATATTTTATTTGTTGGTTCAAGAGTAAGTTATAAAAATTTCAATATGGCAGTAGATGTACTAAAAGAATTAAAAAGTTATAATTTAGTAATAATCGGTGGTGGCAAACTAAGTGATGATGAAAAAAAGAATCTTGAAAAAAAAATTCCAGGTAGATACGTACACAAAACAGGAATAAGTTCTGAAAATTTAAATTTAGAATTTAACAAAGCATTTGCATTTATTTATCCTTCAAGCTATGAAGGATTTGGAATTCCTATTCTAGAATCTATGAAAGCAGGATGTCCTGTTATAACAACAAATAAATCATCTATACCAGAAGTTGCGGATAATGCAGCACTTCTGGTAAAAGAAATAAAAAGTGAAGAATTTTTAGAAAAAATTATTTATTTAAAAAATCAAGAAAATAGAAATGAAATTATTGAAAAAGGGATTAAACATTCTACTAAATTTTCTTGGGAAACAACATATTTAGAAACAATATCTTTTTATCAAGAAATTTTAGATTTATAGAGTAAAAATAAGGAGTTAAAAGTGAAAAAAATAGGAATAGTAACAGTTTTATATAATTCGGCAACTGTTTTAGAGGAATTTTTTCAAAGTTTAAAAAAACAAACGTACAAAAATTATATATTATATATTATAGATAATAACTCACAAGATGAATCTTTAAAAATATGTAAAAATGAATTAATAAATGCTGATTTCGAATTTAAAATTATAGAAAATTCTAAAAACGAAGGAGTAGCAAAAGGAAATAATGAAGGAATTTTAAAAGCTTTGGAAGATAATTGTGATTATATTTTATTAGCTAATAACGATATAAAATTTAAAGAAGATGTTTTAAAAAAATTAATTGAAGCATATGAAAAAACACAAGAAAAAATAATAGTACCTAAAATTTATTTTGAGGGTAGTAAAAAAATATGGATGGCTGGAGGAAAATTCGATAATATTAGAGCGTTAACTCCTCATATTGGTTATAAAATAGAAGACAATGGGCAGTATAATATTGAAAAAAAAACTACCTATGCTCCAACATGTTTTATGATATTTGATAAAGAAGTTTTTAAAAATGTTGGATATATGGATGAGTTATATTTTGTTTATTATGATGATTCTGATTATCTATGGAGATGTAACGAAAAAGGGTATCAAATTTTATATATACCTACAATTGAAATAGAGCATAAAGTGAGTGTTTCAACAGGAGGGAGTGACAGTAATTTCACTATAAAATATATAAATAGAAATAGATTATATTTTATAAATAAAAATTTTAAATCGTGGAACAAAATTATTGCTAAAAGTTATTTTTATGGAACCAGGCTAATAAAAAGTATAGGTTACAATAAAATCAAAAGAAATTCGATGTGGCAAGGAGTTAAAGAAGGACAAGAGTTGTCAAAAGGATTGAAAAAATAAGGTAAATAAAATAGGAGTAATTTGAATGGAAAAAAAAATATTAATAACTGGTGGATCTGGTTTTATTGGAAGTAATCTTGCTTTAAAGTTAATAAAAAAAGGATATCAAATAACTGTTTTAGATAATATGTCACCACAAATTCATGGAGATAATTATGAAAATTCTGAATTATACAATAATATCAAAGGAAAAGTAAAGTTTATATTAGGTTCTGTTGAATCGAGAGAAGATTGGAGAAAAGCTCTAGAAGGAGTGGATATAATAGTTCATTTGGCAGCAGAAACAGGAACAGGGCAGTCAATGTATGAAATTAATAGATATATAGATGTTAATATAAAAGGAACTTCAGAGATGTTGGATATATTAACAAACGAAAAACACTCTGTAAAGAAGATAATAATAGCATCTTCAAGAGCGATTTACGGAGAAGGAGAATATATTTGTCCAACACATGGAATAGTTTATCCAGAAGAAAGAATTGACAAATATATGTCATTAGGTGACTTCAATGTTAAATGTCCAATATGTGATGTTACAGTAGGATTAAAGGCAACAACAGAAGAAACTAAAAAACATCCAAGCTCAGTTTATGGATTTACAAAACAAGCTCAAGAAGAGATGTGCATGATAGTTGGAAAATCTTTAAAAATACCAGTTGTAGCATATAGATATCAAAATGTTTATGGACCTGGACAATCGCTTAAGAATCCATATACAGGAATATTATCAATATTTTCAACAAGAATAAAAAATAAAAATGATATAAATATATTTGAAGATGGACAAGAAAGTAGAGATTTTGTATATATTGATGATGTTGTGGATGCAACAATATTAGGAATAGAAAAATCAGCAGCAGATTTTCAAAGTTTTAATGTTGGTACTGGATTAGCCGTAACGGTTCAAGAAGTTGCAGAAACTCTTAAAGAAAAATATAATTCAAATGTAGAGATAAAAATAACTGGAAATTATAGATTGGGAGATATCAGACACAATTATGCAGATTTAACAAAAATAAAAGAAAAATTAGGATTTGAACCAAGATTTGATTTTAAAACAGGAATAAGTAATTTTGTTCAATGGGTAGAAACTCAAAAAGTTGAACAGGATAACTATGAAAAATCTATTGAAGAGATGAAAAAAAAGGGGCTTTATAAATAACAAGAGAAATCAAATAATCAGGATGTGAAAATGGAAGTAAGAAGTTTAAAATATAACTTTAGTATGGGAGTTATAAGGATGGTAGTAGGAATGTTCTTTCCTATCATTCTTATGCCTTATGTAAATAGAATTCTTAATCCTGAATCAATAGGAAAGATAGAATATGTTAATACAATTGTTAATTATTTTGTGATGTTTTCTGCCTTAGGAATACCTGTATATGGAGTCAGAGAAGTAGCTAAATATAGAAATGATTTAAAAGATTTAACTAAAATATTCTTAGAATTATCTTTGATACTATTTTTCACAAATGTTATTGTCTATGTCTTCTATTTTTCAGCTATTAATTACTACCAGGCAATGAAAGAACAAAAGTTATTATTTTATATATTTTCATTGAATATATTATTTACAACATTTGGGTTTGAATGGTTTTATGAAGGGATAGAAGATCAAAAATTTATAACTATTCGTTCAACCGTTGTAAAGATAATTTCTGGATTATCAATATTTCTTCTTGTAAAAAATAGTCAAGATTATAAGTGGTATGCATTAATTTTAGCTATGGGAAGTGTTATAGGGAATATATTTAATTTGATCAATCTAAAAAAATATCTTAAAATTAATAAAAGTATTTTTAAAGAATTAAACCCTATAAGACATTTGAAATATGTAATGATAACATTTGCAGCAGGAGTTTCAATAGCTATATTCACAAAAATAGACATAATTATGTTAGGACAAATCTCAGGAATGAATTCTGTTGCTTTATATAATATGCCAGTAAAATTTATCACATTAATAAAATCAGTAATAACAGTTTTAGGAGCTACATTACTACCTCGATTAACTAATTTATATAAAGAAAATTTGCAAAAATATAATGACCATTTAAAAAAATTAGCATCAGCTTTATTACTTTATTGCTTTTTATTTAGCACACTATTATTCATTCTTTCAGAAGAAATTATAAAAATTTTTGGTGGAGAAAGTTTTTTTGAGTCAATACTTACAATTAAAATTCTTTCAGTTATTGTTATTTTCTCGGGAATTGCTTACTTCACTGGAATAATTATTCTTTACTCTCAAAAAAAAGACAAAATCTTTCTTTATGCAGTTTTAGTTGCATCTTTGGTAAATTTTATTTTAAACTATAACTTAATTCCTAAATATAATCAAAATGGAGCTGCTGTAGCAACTTCAGTAGGAGAAATATGTGTTGTAGTGACAATACAAATATTAGCAAGAAAAGAAATAAAAGAAGCTAAAATATTTTCTTTTAACAATATAAAATTTTTATTTTTAGCAATACTGGTAATTATTATTTTCAGTTTTATCAAATTTGATTTTGCTAATTTGTATATAAAATTTATAATTAAAGGAATAGCGGTAACTTTTTTTTATCTTACAGGATTAATAATTTTTAAAGAAGAAACTATGTGTGGAATATTAAGTTTTTTAAGGCAAAAAATAAAAAAAATTAAGTAATTTTTTTACACTACGGTAAAATTAAGTGGAGGAACATATGAAAGGAATTATTTTAGCTGGGGGTTCAGGAACAAGACTTTATCCAGTGACAAAAGCAATTAGTAAGCAGATATCACCCATTTATGACAAGCCAATGATTTATTATCCGTTGTCAGTGCTTATGCTGGCAGGAATACGTGAGGTGTTGGTTATATCTACACCTCGTGACGTATCAGTATTTCAAGAGCTTTTGAAATCTGGTTCAGACTTCGGGATGAAAATTAGTTATGCAGTTCAAAATTCACCAGATGGATTAGCTCAAGCTTTCCATATAGCTGAAGATGTTGGGTTTTTAAAAGATGAGCCTTGTGCTTTGATTCTTGGAGATAATATTTTTTATGGCAACGGTTTAACAGGTATGTTATGTGATGCATCAGCTAGAACTGTTGGAGCTACAATCTTTGGATATCCGGTACAAGATGCTACTTCTTTTGGAGTTGTGGAGTTTGATAGTACTGGTAAGGCAATCTCACTTGAGGAAAAACCAAAAATTCCAAAGTCTAACTTTGCTATACCTGGATTGTATTTCTATGACAGCTCAGTTATTAAAAAATCTCGTATGGTAAAACCTTCACATCGTGGAGAACTTGAAATTACAACTTTGAACGAGATGTATTTGCACGAAGGTTCACTGAGTGTAATTAACTTAGGAAGGGGAATGGCTTGGCTAGATACAGGAACTCATGACGGACTGCTGGATGCTTCTAACTTTGTAAGTACAGTTCAAAAACGTCAAGGCGTTATGGTGGCTTGTCCAGAAGAGATAGCATTCAACAACGGATGGATAACTGCGGATTGGGTAAGAGAATTGGCTAAACCATTATCTAAATCATATTATGGAGAATATTTACTAAAATTAGTTAAATAAACCTATCGAGATTATTTTATCCGAATTTTTAAGGGGGTACACATGTTAACAGCATTAATCATGGCTGGAGGATCTGGAGAAAGATTCTGGCCATTATCAACACCAACAAAACCAAAGCAGTTACTAAAGCTGTTTTCAAATAAATCTATGATTCGTGAAACTGTAGACAGAATACTGCCGATTATATCACCTGATAAAATATTCATAGCTACTAACATTTTGCAAGCCGAGGCGATAATAAAAGAGTTATCAGATATACCGGTTGAAAATATTATAATAGAACCAGCTTTTAAAGATACAGCAGCAGCTATAGGTTATACTTCTTTAATAATAGAAGAAAGATTTAAAAATTGTGGTGAAAAAGTAGAGGTAGTTGTATTAGCTTCTGATCACCTTATATCCAAAGGAGAACAGTTCTGTGAGATAATTAAGCTTGCAGGAGAGGAAGCCAGTAAAAATAGAGTCATAGTAACTTTGGGTATAAAACCAACAAATCCTGAGACAGGGTATGGATATATTGAAGTAAAAAGTGATGAGCCAATTCTTCTTAACACTATTTGCAAAGTAAAACGTTTCAGAGAAAAACCTAACTTTCAAATAGCTGAAGAATATGTAGCATCTGGAAAGTTTCTTTGGAACTCTGGAATATTTGTTTTTACCACTGAAACAATCTTCAAAAATTTTGAAGTGTTGATGGAAGAACATAGTCAAGTTTTCAACGAACTTCGTAAAGAAATCTCTAAAAACTTAACAGGTTTAGCTCTTTCTAAGCTGGTAGAGCCATATTTTAAAAACTTTGAAAAAATTTCTATAGATTTTGGAATTCTTGAGTATTCTAAAAATATTAGAGTAATACCAATAGATATTGGTTGGAATGATATAGGAAGTTTTAAAGCTTTAGCAGAAGTGTTTTCACCAGATGACTTTGGAAACGTGGCAAGAAATACCACACTACTACTTCAAGATTCATTAAATAATATAGTGATAGCAGAAGATTCAATAGTATCACTGTTAGGAGTCGAAAATCTTATAGTTGTAAAAAATGGAAACAATATTTTAATAGCTAGTAAGGATAAAGCACAGGATATAAAAAAAATAGTAAATAAATATAATGAATTAAAGAATTAGGGGTGATATTATGTATCCATTAAAATTTAATAAAAATTTAATAAAAAAAATATGGGGTGGAAGAAGCTTTGAAGATTTAGGCATAGAACTCGTTGATAATGAGCTTTATGGTGAATCTTGGGAAGTAAGTTCTCATAAAAATGGAATGAGTATCGTAGCGAATGGAGAGTTCGCTGGAAAATCTCTTCAAGAGTTATTAGATAATTACAAAGAAAATTTAGTTGGAGAAACGGTATATGAAAAGTACAAAGAAAAATTTCCACTTTTGATAAAATATTTAGATATACATGATAAACTTTCTATTCAAGTTCATCCTGATGACAGCTATGCTTTAATGACTGAAGGAGAGTATGGAAAATCTGAAACTTGGTATATTTTAGATGCCAGTCCAGATGCAACTGTGATTATGGGGGTTAAAGAAGGAATAACTAAGGAAAACTTTTTGAAAAGATTTGAAAACGAGGATTTTCATTCAATTTTTAACATAATTAAAGTAAAAAAAGGTGATTTTATAAATGTAAAACCTGGTCTTGTACATGCTAGTTTGACAGGGAGTGTATTAATTTGTGAAATACAGCAAAATTCAGATACAACTTATAGAATATATGATTTTGACAGATTAGTAGATGGCAAATTACGTCCTCTCAATTTAGAAAAAGCAATGGAAGTTATAGATTTTAATATGAAACCAATTATAACAACTTATGAAAATAGAAAAGTTATAGAACTTAAAAATTGTAAAAAAGAAGAACTCGTAAGAAATCAATACTTTAACATAGATAAATTAATAATTTCAGGAGATTTTAAAGACGAGATTAACAAAAATTTTAAAATTTATTCTGTAATTTCAGGAAAAGGAGAACTTTTAGTAGACAATAAAAAATACATTATTGAAAAGGCAGAAACATATTTTATTCCAGCTAATTTGTTGGTAGAAATTTTTGGAGAGGTAGAAATATTAAAATCTTATTTATAGATTTGATTAATTAAGATAAATATAGTGAAAAAATAAAAAATTAAGAGGTGCAATTTTCATGAAAAAATATAAAAAAGAATTGGATTATGAATCTGAAGATCTATATGAAGAAGAAGGTGACAAGATAAATCTTTCAGAGATACTGACGATGATTCATCGTCGTTTTAAACTAATTTTTGCCATAACTGTTGTGTTCACTGGATTAGGAATTGGTTTTGCAATGACAAGAGTTGCGATTTATAAAGCAGCTACTACACTTATAGTATCATCTGGAAATTATTACAATGCTAAAAATTTAGATAGTATAGAAGTAAGTTTAAATCAAAAACTTGCAACAACATATACAGCGGTAGCTAAAAGTCCGAGTGTACTGAATGCAATAATAAAAAAATTAGATTTAGACATGGATACAAAACAATTATCTGGAAATATAGATATAAGTTCTGTAGAAAATACAGAACTTATCAAGATAACAGCCACAGATAAAGATCCTGTTATGGCAATGAGAATAGCAGATGAAGCAGGAATAGAATTCACAAAAAAAATTAAAGAAGTTATGACTTTTGAAAATATAAGAGTAGTTGAATCGGCAGAACTGCCTGATCAACCTGAGTCACGTAAGCGTGCACTTATAATTACTGTGGCATTTCTATTAGGAGCTGTTGCAGGAACTTTTTTAATTATTCTAGTTGAAAAACTTCACTCACAACTCCGTAGAACTAAAGATATAGAAAAAATAATGATGGTTAATATTTTAGGGCATATTCCAGTATATGAAATGGCTGGTAAAATGGTGAACGAAATGCAAAGAAAACTATTTTTTAAAGACAATAATGAAAATCAAGTTTCTGAGAGTTTTAGACTTCTTAGAACTAATCTTCGTTTTGTAAACAAAAAAGAGAATAAAATGATAATAGTTACAAGCACAATTCCTAAAGAAGGAAAAAGTTTAGTTGCATCTAATTATGCTATGAGTGAGGCTATGATTGGAAAAAAGGTTTTGATAATTGATTGTGATATCAGACGTCCAAGAGCTCACAGTAGCTTCGGAATAGGTTTTGAAAAGGGACTTGCTGATCTTTTAGTTGGAGAAGCCACTTTAGAAGAAGTTATAATAAAAGGGGTAGAGCAGAATTTAGATCTATTGCCTGCAAAGCATTTTAAAGGAAATGTAACGGATATGTTTTTAAATAAAAATATAGAAATATATTTAAAAGAACTTAGAGCTATGTATGATCTCATTATATTAGATACAGCTCCATTGACAGTTGCAACAGATGCCGTACTTTTGGCTGAGCATGGAGATGGAATTCTTTATGTAGTAGGTTATGATATGGTAACTAAAAAAAAGTTAGAGCACGCTAAAAAACTGATAGATAGATCTGGAGAATATATTTACGGTGTAGTTTTAAATAAAATTGATAAAAATGAATATTCACATGATGAATATGGATACAATAACGATAATTATCGTGAGTACAATGATAACATGAAAGAATAGCTGGGGTGAAAAAATAAAATGAAAATTTTGATAATAGGACCTTTTCCAAATCCAATTACAGGACAAAGTATATCCAATGAAACTTTATGTAATGGATTAAGTGAAAAAGGATATGTAATTGAATCAATAGATACAAATTTTTCAAAAACATTAACAGATAAAGTTCAACAAGGGAAATTTGATTTGAAAAAGATTTTTATAACTATATCAAGAAGTATAAATGAATGTAAAAAAATTTTATTTGAAAAAAATGAAGTTGTATATATGACTCCTGGAGCAACATTTTTAGGAATTATGAGATTTAGCCATTACATGCTATTTTCTTTAATTATGAAAAAAAAATATTTTCTTCATATTCATAATGGAGTATTCAAAAAAATGTATGACTCATTATCTCCTATCAAAAAAAAAACAGTGCTATTTTTTTTCAAAAGATCAGCTGGAATTATAGTTCTTGGAGATTCTCTGAGAGCTATGTTCGAAGAATTGATACCGCAAGAAAAGATATTTGTTTGTGAAAATGGAGTACAAGATGAGTTTGTTGCTACTGAAGAAGAAATAAAGGTAAAGTTAGAAAAATATGCTAAAGATACAAAAAAAAGAGTTCTTTATTTGAGTAATCTTATGGAAGAAAAAGGGATATTAGATTTGCTAAAAGCTAGTGAAAAATTCAAATCTGAAGAGATAGAGCTCAATTTAGCAGGAGCTATCGAACCTAGTTTAGAAAAAATTATAAAAGAGTATTTGGAGAAATATCCTGAAAAAGTGAAATATCATGGAATAGTTAAAGGAAAAGAGAAAAAAAGACTCTTGCTTGAAAACTATATCTTTATATTACCAACTTATTATTCAAATGAAGGACAACCTATATCAATTTTAGAAGCTTATACAAATGGTTGTGCTGTAATTACTGATAAATGTACAGGTGGAATAATTGACATCTTCAATCATGACAAGAATGGACTGAACTGTCAGAATAGAAATATTGAAAATATTTACCTTTCTATAAAAAATATTGATGAAATAAAATATATTGAAATGAATTATAATTATGGGAAAAAAAAGTTTTTGAAAAATAGTTTTATAGAAAGAATAGAGAAAATAATAATTTAGAGGAAGAACTTATGAAAATAGTTTACTTGATAAATAGTTTAGAAAATCCGGGAGGTATGGAAAGAGTTTTAGCGAATAAAGCTAATTATTTTTCTCAAAAATTTGGATATAAAGTATATATTGTAACAACAGATCAAGATAGTCAAACAAGTTTTTATAAATTGAATGATGAAATAAAAATGATAAATTTAAGTATAAATTATTTTGAAGATAAGAAAAAAAATTTTATAAAGAGAATACTGCCTTTTATAGCTAAACAGAAAACACATAAACAAGAAATAAAAAGAATTTTAAGTGAAATAAAACCAGATTTTGTAGTTTCTATGGGATGTGAAGATACTTGTTTTTTAACAAAAATTAAGGATGGATCATTTAAAATCAGAGAATTTCATTTTGGAAAAAATTATAGAAAAGAATATGCAAAATCTTTTAACAGAGGATTTGTATACACCTTAAAGGCTTATTTTGATACAATTAGAGAAGAGTATATTTCTAAAAAATATGATAAAGTTATTTTATTAACTCAAGAAGACAAACAATTTTGGAAAAATAATAAGAATATAGAAGTGATATATAATTCGATTTCTGAGATAAATGAAACAATGTCAAACTGTGTTGATAAAAAAGTAATAAGTGTAGGAAAACTTGATGGCCAAAAAGGGTATGATAGATTAATCGATATTTGGAAAAAAGTAAAAGAAAAAGATTCTGAATGGATTTTAGAAATATATGGAGAAGGTATTGATAGAAAAGAATTACAAAATAAAATAGATAAAAACGAATTGAAGAATAGTTTTATATTAAAAGGCAGTACGAAAAGAATAATAGAAAAATATCAAGAAAGCTCAATTTATGTTATGACTTCTAGATATGAAGGGATGCCTATGGTACTTATAGAAGCAATGTCTTTAGGGCTTCCTGTAATATCTTTCGATTGTTTATCAGGGCCAAGAGACATAATTAAACATGGAGAAGATGGATATTTAATAAAAAATGGAGATAATGAAGAATTCACTAAAAGATTATTAGAACTTATGAATGATTTTGAAAAAAGGAAAAATATTGGAATAAATGCAAAAAAAAATACATGGAGATTTTCAGAAGATACTATTATGCAGCAATGGAAAAACTTATTTGAAAATCTAAAAAAGTAGATATTTTTTTGAAACCTAGAAAAGGAGTAGAAAAAATGAGCAGAGTTTTGGTTTATGGTTCTTTTGATTTTTTTCATATAGGACATAAAAAATTATTAGAAAGATCAAAAAAATATGGACATAAATTTTATATTGGAGTTTGTAGTGAAGAGTTTAACTTAGAAAAAGGTAAAAGAAATATTCAGTCGTTGAAAGAAAGAATGGCAAGAATAAGTCAATATAAAGGCGTTGTAAAAGTTTTTGTACAAAATTCATTTGAACAAAAAGAAGAAGATATAAAAAAATATAAAATTGATTTTCTTGTGGCTGGAGACGATTGGATTGGGAATAACGATCATTTACGAGAATTTTGTAAAGTAATTTATTTGTCAAGAACAAAAGGTGTTTCAAGTTCAGATATAAGAAAAAAAATCGAAAAGAAAAGGAGGAAATTTGATGGAACAAAAAGAAGAACTAGCTCTTAGAGAAATTCAAATGATTTGTTTAGATATTTTGAAATTCGTTGATAAAATTTGTGAAAAAGAAAATATTAGATATTGGATGACAGCAGGAACATTATTAGGAGCAATTAGGCACAAAGGATTTATTCCTTGGGATGATGATATTGATATAGGAATGCCTAGAAATGATTTTGAAAAATTCAAAAGTGTTGCAAAAAAATATTTACCTGAATATTATGTTTTAGAAGAGGGTGAAATAATTCTTTTGAAAATATTTGATTTAAGGTATGAAATAGATGGCATTAATCCAAAGGATAAATATATTTTCATAGATATTTCACCATATGATATGTATTCTAAAAATAAATATATAAAATTTTTTCAAAGAATACCAAAATATATAAACAATTTTAAAATAAAAAGTAATACATCTATTAGTGATGGAAAAAATAAAAAAGATAAAATTGTTATAACTATATGCAAGGTATTCAAATTTTTTCCCTATTCTATAATAAATATTTTGTTGAAAAAATGGAAAATATTTTTGAATAGACCTAATAAAGACAGTGTTTATTCACATTCGAATGAAGTTTGCTTTGAAGGTGACTTTCAAATGGAATATCTATTTCCATTGAAAAAAATTAAATTTGAAAATCAAGATATATGGGGGCCAAAAAATAGTGATGATTATTTAACTAAGAAATATGGAAAGTATATGGAAATACAACCAGAAAAAAAAAGGCATATTCATATAAAAAAAGCCATAAAAAAATCGATATAGAAAAATGGAGATAATTATGAATAATGAAAAAAGCATAGATATAAGTATAATTGTACCAGTGTATAATTCAGAAAAATTAATTCAGAAATGTATAATGAGTATTATTAACCAAACGTTAAATAATATTGAAATTATAGTAGTTAACGATGGGTCTACTGATAGCTCTTTTAATATATTGAAAGAAATAAAAGATAAAAGATTGATTTTAATAGATAAAAAAAATGAAGGGGTTTCAGAAGCTAGAAATACAGCTTTAAAAGTTGCTAAAGGTAAGTATATTTTAAATGTAGACAGTGATGATTTTATCGATGAAAATTATTGTAATGATATGTATAAAAGAGCTGAAAAAGACAATTTAGATATAGTGCTATCTGATATATTTGATGTTAAAATAAAAAAGACTTCAACATTAAAAGATTTAAATATAAGTGATGATAAAATCATCTCAGGAGACGAATACTTAAAAATATTTTTTATAGATAATTTTGTAGGCTTTAATTGGAATAAATTAATTAAAAGAGACTTATATGTAGAGAATAATATTACTTATAATAAAAATATAGCTATGATGGAAGATGTTTTAGTTTTGATAAGACTTTTAACGAATAGTAAAAGAATAGGAAAAATAAACAAAGCTTATTACCATTATGTTCAGCATCTTACAAATGTAACTTCTGAGTTAAAAAATATTCATCTAGAAAACATAAATTTAATGTTTGAAGAAGCCGAAAAATATTTGAAAGGCAAAACCGAAGTGATTTCTTTGTTATGGACAAGAGCTTCTTACATAAAACTAGGTTATATATTGGGATTAAAAGAAATTTCAAATTCTGAAATATCTATTTTTTTTAAAACAATACCTGAAGAGATAGATGAAAAAGTTATTTTTTCTTTCAAAACTAGAATTTTATTGAAAATAATTAAGAATTTTAAATCTAAATTTATTGTTAGAGCAGCAAGAATTTTAAAAAAAATTATTGGATAATCTTGATGAAAGGAATAAAAATATGGCATCAGTATCAAAAAACTATATTTATAACATAATATCATTGGCAACTGGTATTCTTTTTCCTATTTTTACCTTTCCTTATATTTCCAGAATTTTAATGTTTGAAAATTTAGGGAAAATTTGGTTTGTTCAATCAATAAATAATTACTTTTTAATTTTAGCACTTTTAGGAATACCAGCTTATGCTACTCGTGAACTTTCCCGTGCCAAGGTTTTAAATGATGAAAAAAAAGAGTTTAAAAAGGTTTTTAGTGAACTCCTAATAATAGGAATAATTGGAAGTATAATTTCATTTATATTATTGAATATAGTTATAAGGATATTACCACAGTTATATTCTTTAAAAGAATTAAGTATAATTTTTTCTTTTCAGATCGTATTTGCTTTTTTAGAGATAGACTATATTTTTATAGTTTTAGAAAACCATAAAAGAAGAACAATAAGGACAATAATACTGAGAGTAATTTCTATATTTTTTATGTTTGTTTTTGTAAAAAAACCATCAGATTATATTATTTATGGAATGATATTGATTTTTCCAGACTTAATTGCTAGAGTGATAGATTTGTATAGTTGTAAATCATATTTATCATTAAATTTGAAAAATATGAATTTAAAAAGACATATTAAACCTTTATTCACAATATTTTTATATGTTTTTTCGATAGGAATATATTTAAATTTAGATTCTTCAATGTTAGGTTTTCTAAGTACATTATCTGAAGTCGGCTTATATGCAAGTGCTACTAAAATGACAAGGATAGCAATTCCTATATTAGGAGCCCTAGGAACGGTAATAGCTCCTAGAATAATAGGTGCTATCAAAAAAAAAGATATCCAATCAGTTTATAAATATATTGATTTATTTATAAATTTTAATGTTTTCATAGGAATTCCAGGAGTAATTTTATTATTTCTTTTATCAGATAGTTTTATATTTATGTTTTCTGGAAAAGGTTATGAAAGTGCTGTTTTAACTATGAAGATAATGACTCCTATTGTTTTTTTTATTCCTCTTGGAGCATTTTTTGGTGCAAAAGTTTTGCTTCCAAATGATCAAGAAAAAATGGTTTTTAAAGTTGCAATATCAGGAACAATAGCGAATGTTATTTTAAATTTTATACTAATACCTAGCTACGGAAAAAATGGAGCAGCTTTCGCTACTGTAGTGACTGAAATATTAATATTTTTTTATAGATTATATGAAGTCAAAAAAATATATCCTAATTATGAATTTATAACTAAAAGAAGAATAAATTATGTTTTAGCATCAATTATTCCAACTGTAATGGTATTTTTTTTACTTGAATATAATTGGATCAATTTTGTTTATAAAATATTAGGAATTTCAGGGATATTTGCAATAGTATATTTTATAATTCTTTATTTTTTAAAAGATGAATTTATTGATGAGATAATAAAGATTATAAAGAATTTTTTTAGGAGATGCATATGCTAATATTATTAATGATAGCTGGAGAATCCGGACAAATATTTAAAAATTTTGGTAAAAAAGTATCTATGGAAGAGTATATAAATGTCTAAAAAAACTTTTAATAATATAAAATTGAATTTATTTATAACACTCTTTGCAGGTATTCTAGGTTTTCTTTCTAATAAATATTTCAGTAAATATATGGGGTCAGAAACTCTCGGTTTGATGAGACTTTTTTCACAACTTATAGCATATTTAAGTTTGGCAGAATTAGGAATAGGAACAGCCTCTACATATGCTTTATATGAGCCATTATCTCAAAAAAATAACGAGAGAATAAATATAGTAATATCAACTATTGATTATTTTTATAAAAAGGTAGCACTTTTTATATTTGTTTCGGGAATAATTCTAAACTTTACAATTCCTTATTTTATAAAAGAAAATAACTTTGGGTATTATTTATATCTATATTGGAGTTTATATATTATTAATACTTCTATAGGTTATTTGTTTGCTAAATATTCTATTCTTTTTACTGCAGATCAAGAATATAATTTTGTTAGAAAAATAGAGGGATTTGGGAATATAGGATTTAAAATTTTACAGATAATTTTAATCATCTATACTAACTCATTTTCTGTTTTTATAATGATTATGATATTAGAAAATATATATAAGTATTATTTTTTTAGAAAATATTATGAAAAAAAGTATTCGTGGATAAAACAAGTAAAAGAAAAAGACAAAGGAATATTGAAAGATATAAAAAATTTATTTTGGCATAAAATAGGTGGTTTAGTAGTTTTTAATACTGATTTTATAGTTTTGTCAAAATTTATCTCGTTATCAATAGTTGGTATCTATTCAAGTTATCTGATAGTAATTCAATTAATTATGACAATAATAAATATAGGAACACCCATAATTATACCCATCATAGGAAAATTTATAGCAGAAAATACAAATAATAAAGATAAAATTTATGAATATTGGAAAAAAATTTATATTATTTATACATTTATAAGCACAATCCTAATTTTTTGTACCTATATATTAATAAATCCTTTTGTAAAACTATGGTTAGGCGATACTTATTTATTACCAGAATTAACGGTAATATTAATTCTTATAAATTTTTTTATACAGGTTACAAGAGGTCCGATTGAAATATTTAAAACCAATTCAGGTTTTTTTGATGATACGTATGCTCCTGCTTTGGAAGCAGCAATAAATTTAATACTTTCCCTTATATTGGTCCAAAGAATGGGATTAAATGGCGTTTTAATAGGTACTTTAGCTTCAAATGTAGTTGTCATTTTGTTTTTAAAACCTATTTTAACTTTTAAAAGATGTTTTGAAAAATCAGCTTATGATTATATAAAAGATTTTTCTAAAAATATAATTTCAAGTTTAACAGTGTTTTTGATATTAAATTTTTTGCTTAAAAAAATAAAGTTAATAGATTCAATCAATAGTTGGATTGATTTTATTATAAGTGGTTTTTTGATACTTGTTGTAACAGCTATTGTTTCTTATGCGGTATTTTTACTGAATAAAGATTTTAGAGTGAATATTAAAAACTAAAAAAGGACAACTGCTAAAAAGCACTGTCCTTTTTGAATTATAAAGTTATTATTTTGCAGAGACTTCTAATTTTTTTCTTTTTTCATACATATAAGTTGTAAAATTCATATTGTAGTTTATGAAAACTTTTAGATAATCTTTGAAAATATTTTTTACGTATAATGGAAGCTCTTCTAATGGTATAACTGTATTAGGTAATTCTAAAGACAATGCTTCTGTACTTTCATTTAAAATTCCACCAATGTACACTTGCATAGCATCTGTCAGTTTTCCATCTATTAACTTTTTCATTCCAGTAAAACCTAAAGGTGCAATAGGAATACCTGCACACATACTTCCACATCCAGAAATACGAATATTTTTAGCTTCTTTCAATAAAACACCTCTGTATTCTGGGAACTCATCTGCCAAGTTATCCAATTCTATTGCAATTGAATCAGCTATGCTCATAGAATCTTGAATTCCTATCATACAAATTTTAGAACCTACACAAGTTCTCAATTGTCCTCTATTAGAAATAGATTCAGTCACTATTTCAGGAATCTCAACATTTATATAGTTGTATATAAATGGAAGAGCTGAAGTATCTACAAGAGGAATAACTAAATTTTGATTGATAGTGGCTCTTACAGATTTAGCACCTATCTCCATCAAAAGATGGTTTAATTTACCTAATTTTTCTAAAGTTAAATCTCCATTTTTTACATACAACACAACTGAAACAACATCTTTAAAACGAGTTTCTTTTACACAAAGATTTTTCCATTCACCAAAACTTGAAGTCTCAGATTCGATTTCAAACTTTTTTAAAAGTTGAATTTTTTCTTCGTAAGGGATATCTGAAATTTTAGCATTCACCGTGTTATCTTTGTTGAAATAATCTAAAAACATTTTACGGAAATCTTCAATTCCCATTTTTTCAACTAAGAATCTAAGTCTAGCCTGCATACGCTTTACACGATCTCCATGCTCATGGAAAATATCGATGATAGTTTTAACTGCTTTAAGTAAATCCTCTTCTGGTAAAAAATCTAAAAGAACATATCCAAGTCTACTACCTCTACCCATACCTCCACCAGTATAAACTTTAAATCCTCTTTTTCCATTAATTTCTCTAGCTAAAAATCCTAAATCCTGAATAGAAACCACAAATTCATCTTCTGAGTTGTTGGCAAATCCAATCTTTAATTTTCTTCCAAAATCAAAAGCTTTGTCATAAAAGAAAATTTCATTTTCAACCATTCTAGCATAAGGCATAACATCAAAAGTATTTTTTTTACTTATTCCTGTGTATGTAGAAACTAAAATACTACGGAAAGTGTTTCCACCTCCACCTCTAAAATACATCCCTTTTTTATTAAAAGCTTCAATAGAAGATTTTACATTTTCAAACTTAACCTCATGAAGCTGATAGTTTTGACGAGTAGAAAGATGTATATAAGGAACCTCTTGCTCCTTCATAATCTCTTCTAAATCTTTAAGATTAGTAGTTGAAAGTTCTCCACCTACAGCTTTTAATCTCAGCATCATAGTTTTACCTTTTTGCTCATATATTCCAAATTTAGAACCTTTTCCCTTAAGTTCAGAATAAGACATATTATTTACAACATACTGTTCAATTCCTTCTTGAAGTTCATTGTATTCTTTTCCAATCTGTTCTAGCTTAGTTAAAATATTTTTTTCCATAACTCCTCCTATAGATAAAATCTCAATTTTTTCTTAAAATAACCAAATTACCATATAATTATACAAATTTTTAAAGTCAAAGTCAATCGAAGTTGAACATATGTTTAAAATATTTTTGATGATAAAATTAATTTTTAAAGAGTTGAATGAATGTTCATAAAAGTGTTGACTATTTATTGAAGTAGGTGTATCATATTGAATATAAGAAGTGAAAAATCTTCAAAATCAATTAGGAGGAAACAATGGGATACAATATTACCGCAGACAAATTTGATATTATTATTCAAGAGCTTAGTAAAAACTATAAAATTTATGCTCCAAAGAGATTCCCTAAACAAGGAAGATATTCTGATACAGATGTTATTAGATATGACAGAGTACATTCAGCTAAGGAAATAGTTAGTAACAAAAAATCTGATTATTCTGCTAAAGAAGTAATTAGACCCATTACAGAAACAATCTTGTATTTTGCAGATGCTGATTACAGAGAAAGTAAAATAGTAGACGATAGACCAATACTTATTTTTGCGAGAGCTTGTGACATTAACTCAATAAAAAGACAAGATGACATTTACCTTACTAATGGAGGTTTTGAGGATTCTTACTATAAAAGAATGAGAGATAAAATTAAATTTGTACTTATGGGCTGTCCAGAGAAAGGATGGGATACTTGTTTCTGTGCTTCTATGGGAACAGGATCTGCTGATGAGTATGCTTTTGGAATAAATTTTGAAAATGATCATGTTATGATTGAAACTAAAGATCCTAGTTTTGATAATGTTTTCTTAGGAAATGTAGAGGTAGATTTTAAAGTGGCTCCTATAGTTGAAAATGAGAGAACAGTAAGAATTCCTAATATAACAAATAAAGATGTTCAACAAGCAGTTAAATCTTTAGATATGTGGAAAGAGTTTGATAAGCGTTGTTTAATGTGTGGTAGCTGTACTATAGCTTGTTCTACTTGTACTTGTTTTACAACTTATGATACTCAATACTCAACAGACTCAAATGCTGGAGAACGTAGAAGAATAACGGCATCTTGTCATGTTAATGGATACACAGATATGGCTGGAGATCACTCATTCAGAAGAACTGGTGGAGAGCGTATGAGATTTAAAGTAATGCATAAGATTCATGATTTTAAAAAGAGATTTGAAAATAATCATATGTGCGTTGGATGTGGAAGATGTGATGATAAATGTCCAGTATTTATATCGTTCTCTACTACAGTAAATAAATTGGCAGATGAAGTGGATAAAATTGTTGGAGGTGAGAAGTAATGCAAAATATAATAATGCCTACTCCTTATAAATTGTTAGATGTAAAAAAGATGACTGATTTAGAGTATCTATTCCGTGTAGAATATCCTGAAGCAGAAAAAATTCAGTTTGGTCAATTTATGCAACTTTCTCTACCTAAAGTTGGAGAGTGTCCAATCTCTGTAACTAATTTCTCAGCAGAAGAGGGATGGGCAGAGTTTCTTATAAGAAAAGTTGGAATTGTAACAGATGAGATATTCAATCTTTATCCAGGAGATCTTGTACCTATGAGAGGACCTTATGGAAAAGGATTTGATTTTAAAAATTATGAGAATAAAAAATTAGTTATTGTAACTGGTGGTTCAGGACTAGCTCCTGTAAGAAGCCTTATAAAACATGTATTTAATAGTCCAACTTCAGTAAAGTCTATGGAACTTCTTTTTGGATTCAAAGATAAAAAGTCTATCTTGTTCGAGAATGAAATTGTAGAATGGCAAGAAAAATTCCCTACGATTTTAACAGTAGATAAGGGTTCTGAAATAGATGGAGAGCGTGTAGGACTTGTAACTAAATATGTTCCACAACTTAAAATGGCAGAAAATACTTTTGACGATTTAGAAGTGATTTTAGTTGGACCTCCTATGATGATGAAATATACAGCTCTTGAATTTTTAAAACTTGGAGTACCTGAAAAAAATATTTGGGTATCTTTTGAAAGAAAAATGTCTTGTGCTGTTGGAAAATGTGGACATTGTAGAATAGATGAAACATATGTTTGCCTTGAAGGACCTGTATTTAACTATGAATCAGCAAAATATCTAATTGACTAGGAGGTTAAACTGTGAATCATGATATCGACATAACTAAAGTAAAACTAAATTGTTTCCGTCAGTCTAAAATTCCTGGAGAATTTATGCTTCAAATGCGTGTTCCAGGTGGACTAATTGAAGCAAAATATTTAAAAGATATTCAACACATAGCAGAAACTTGGGGTAATGGAACTTTCCATATGGGGTTAAGACAAACTCTTAATGCTCCCGGAATAAAATATGAAAATATACCGGCAGTAAATGAATATTTAGAAACATATATCCAAGAGATTGAAAATGATTCTTGTGGACTGGACATGGAAGTTACAAAAGGTGGTTATCCAACTATAGGAGCTAGAAATATCATGGCTTGTATAGGAAACTCTCACTGTGTAAAAGCAAATTTCAACACTTATGAACTGTCTAAAAAAATAGAAAATTTAGTATTTCCAAGTCACTATCACATTAAAACATCTGTTTCAGGATGTCCAAATGACTGTGCTAAAGCTCATTTTAGTGATTTTGGTGTTATAGGAGTAACTAAACCTATATACTTAAAAGATAGATGTATAGGTTGCGGAAGATGTGCTAAAGTTTGTGACCATGCAGCAACTAGAGTTTTAAAACTTGTAAACAACAGAATAGAAAAAGATTCTTGCTGTTGTGTAGGATGTGGAGAATGTGTAGAAGCTTGTCCATCTTCAGCATGGGTAAGACCAGAAGAAAAGCTTTATAGAATTATGATAGGTGGAAGAACAGGAAAACAATATCCAAGAATGGGTAAAATGTTTGTGAATTGGGTAACAGAAGAAGTAGTTTTAGCAATCTTTGGAAACTGGCAAAAGTTCTCAGCTAATGTGCTACACCATGAACCTATGTATTTACATGGTGGACATTTAATAGATAGAGCTGGTTATCAAAAGTTTAAAGAAATTATATTGGATGGAGTTAAACTTAATCCAGGAGCTATGGTTGCTCAAAGAATTAACTGGGCAGAAACAGAGTATAGAGCTAATATAAATGTTAGACCTATGTCTGAACATATGAGTCCAGGAGAAGCATATGAGTTATCTACACCCATAAATTATAAAAAAAGTGGGCATTAATAATAAAATTTAATATTTTAAAGAAAAAAGTTCTCATCTTGAGAACTTTTTTCTTTTTTTCTCAAACAAAAAGTAGTATAATATATGGAAGTTTATTGATGATAAAGGAGTTAGATCATGAAATTTAATAAAAATTTAGTATACATACTTTTATGGATGAGCATTATTTTTATTCTATCCCACAGTTCAGGGGAAGAATCTTCAGAACAAAGTGGAATGGTGCTAAAATTACTTAATTCTTTAAATGTCAAAGTTGAAGATGAATATTTAAATATAGTATCTATAGCGATAAGAAAAACTGCTCATATGACAGAGTATTTTATTCTTACCATTTTAATTTTAAGATATACTTATGATCTTGAAATTAAAAAATATCTATTTTATAGCCCAATAATAGCTATTTTTTATGCTTGTAGCGATGAATTTCATCAAACTTTTATTCCTGGAAGATCTGGTATGATCAGGGATGTTTTTGTGGATTCAATAGGAGTATTTTTAGCATTAATATTTTGGAGTGTTTGGCTAAAAAAAAGAAAACATTCAACAAATACCTTATAAACAGTTTACAATAGTTTGAAAATGATGTATAATATATTTTGTAAATTGAATATAAAAAATCTCACTTTTGTGAGGACATGTTCGTTTGACCATCCATGTATAAAAAACTAGGCTTTGAAATAAAGTTTAGGGGACACTACGTCCTCTTTTTTGTTTCCGACCCCTATTTTTTTATATATTGTGTGCTTAAACCAGCAAATAGCTGGTTTTTTTATTAAAAAAATATAAAGAAGAGAGGAATTTTATGGGGATAAGATATAGTAAAGTAGAAATAATGAACAAAAGAGAGGTAACTCTTTTAAAAAGCTACCCTTGTGCTTATGGGAAATGTAGTTTTTGTAACTATATAGAAGATAATTCACTAGATGAAAAAGAAATGGAAAGTGTTAATTTTGAGACTTTGGATTTAGTTACAGGGGAATTTGGAACCTTAGAAGTTATAAATTCAGGTTCTGTATTTGAACTACCTAAAACTACTATGGAAAAAATAGTAGAGTTGGTCAAAATAAAAAATATTAAAATTTTGTATTTTGAAATTTATTATGGATATCACAAAAGATTAGAAGAGATAAAGACTCTTTTTCCTAATGTTGAGATAAGATTTAGAATGGGTTTAGAAACTTTTGATAACGATTTTAGAAAAAGAGTTTACAATAAGAATTTTAATCTAGAACACGATGAACTAGTTAATTTAGGAGAAAAACTTTATTCAGTATGTCTTATGATATGTACAGTGGGACAAACTAAAGAGATGATAGAAAAAGATATCGAACTGGGCCTTAAATATTTTAAAAGCATCACTATCAATATCTTTATAGATAATGGAACTGTGGTAAAAAGAGATGAAGAACTGGCAAAATGGTTTTTGAAAAATTATAGTGATTTAGTCAATAATCCTAGAATAGAGCTATTGATAGATAATAAAGATTTAGGAGTTTTTGAACAATAATTTAATATTATTAAAATTAGAGGAGAAAAAAATGAAAAATGAAATTTTATGGATAATTATGTTGTTGTTTAACTTTTTAAGTATTATGTTTGCTTATAAAAAATTTGGGAAAATAGGGCTTTATATTTGGGTACCTATCTCTACTATTTTGGCTAATTTACAAGTTGTACTTTTTGTAGATGTTTTTGGTTTTGGAACTACTTTAGGAAATATTATGTATGCAGGTGGATTTTTAGTTACAGATATTCTTTCAGAAAACTATGGTGAGAAAGAAGCCAAAACAGCTATTAAAATAGGTTTTTTTACTATGATAGTAACAACTTTACTTATGCAACTGGCTATAAATTTTGCTCCTAGCGGATTCAATGAAGCTGTATCTAACCACCAAAGTATGAATTTAATTTTTGGATTTATGCCTAGAATCATGTTTGCTGGTCTGGTAGCTTATGGAATTTCTCAGTTACATGATGTTAAGGCTTATAGATTTTGGAAAAACAAGTTTCCAGCCACTAAACATATCTGGATAAGAAATAATTTGAGTACAATGGTGAGTCAACTTATAGATAACTTTATATTTACAGGTATAGCTTTCTGGGGTGTTATCCCATCTGAAGAATTAGTGGTAATATTTTGGACTACTTACTTTATGAAATTCTTAGTGGCATCTTTGGATACACCTTTTGTGTATTTGGCCAATCACTTAAAAAGAAACAATAAAATAAAAGAGGTTACAGTCGAAGTCGAAACTGTTGCAGTGTGAAAAGGAGATAAATCTCCTTTTTTTTTATATTTACTTAATAAAAATGAAACCTTATCTTTTAAGAGTATAATATTATATAAACTTAGTGAGGAGGCTTTTTATGTTTGGAATATTTGAACAAAAAGATTGTTTAAAACTTAAAAAAAAGCAGTATAAAGAGATAGTAGACCCTTTAAAAGAAAAGTTAGGAGAACTTCAAAGAAAAGCTAAAGAAAAAAAAGTTCCAATTTTAATTATATTTGAAGGGCTTGAAGCTTCTGGAAAAGGTGCTGGTATCAACGAACTTTTACTTTCACTTGATCCTAGAGGATATAAAGTAGTGAGCAATGACTATCCTTGTGAGAGTGAAGGAGTTACTTTTAAAAAGTATTGGGAAAATCTTCCTGGAAAAGGTGAATTCAATATTTTTGATCGTTCTTGGTATTACTGTGCTTTTAATAAAAAAGAAGAATTGACTAGAAGATGTAATGAAATAAATGAAACTGAAAAAACACTTTTAGAAAGCGGAATGATAATTATAAAATTCTTTATGTTTATCAGTAAAAAAGAACAAAAAAATAGATATTTAGAAGCAGAATCAGATAAAGCCACAGCTTGGAAAGTTTCTAAAGAAGATTGGGAAAAAAATAAAAACTATAAGAATATTTTAAAAGATTGGGAAAATGTGATAACTCAAACCAATAATAGTAACAGTGAATGGAATTTAGTTTGTGGAGATGACTTAAGAGGTGCCAGAGCTGAGATATATAGAACAGTTGTTGAAACTTTGGAAGTTAGACTGGAAGAAAAATTGAATGAGCCAGAAGACCTTTCTCTACCCTATAGAAAGCCTCGTTCTTTAGATAAAATAGATTTAAATAAATCTTTAACTAAAGATGAATATACTAAGAAAATAACAAAACTTCAAAATAGAATTTTCGAGCTTCACCACGAACTATATATAAGAAAAATACCTGTAGTAATAGCCTATGAAGGGTGGGATGCAGGAGGCAAAGGTGGAAACATCAGAAGATTGGTTGAAAGAATGGATCCAAGAGGTTATGATGTTATTCCAGTAGCTGCTCCCAACGACTACGAAAGAATCAAACATTACCTTTGGAGATTTTGGAAATCTCTCCCTAAGGCAGGGCACATTACGATTTTTGACAGAACTTGGTATGGAAGAGTTTTGGTAGAGAGAGTCGAAGGATTTGCATCTAAATATGAATGGAAAAGAGCTTATAAAGAGATCAATGATATGGAGAAACAATGGGTTGATGATAAAGCTATCATAATTAAATTTTGGTTACATATTTCCCCTGAAGAACAACTAAAAAGATTCAACGAAAGAAAAGATACACCTAATAAAAATTGGAAAATAACAGAAGAGGATTGGAGAAACCGTGAAAAATGGGATCAATACAAAGTGGCTGTAGAAGAAATGATTGCAAGAACTTCTGAACCTTATGCTCCTTGGAGTGTTATTCCAGGTAATGATAAATACTATGCAAGAGTTTTTGCTTTGGATGCAGTGGTAAAAGCTATTGAAAAAAGATTAGAAATAGAAAATAAAAAGCTAAACATAAAAAAATAAAAGCATTAATTAAAAAAGTATGATAAAATATAAGCTGGATATTTGATTTTTGGAGGTAAATATGAAAGCAAAATTAACAAAACTTCAAGTTTTTAAAAATGCGGAGAGAGAATTTTTAAATTATCAGAAAAACCATGAAAACTTATTGGCGAGCCATAAGAAATATAGACTAGAGTATGGAATTTCTGAAGTAGAGGTTAACTTGAAAAGAAAAGAAGAATTAAGCAAAAAAAGATTAGAGAATTTTAAAATTAAAATGAAAAAAGCTAAACTAGATATGGAATAGAATTTTTCTTAAAAAAAGAGAGATATCGCAAGGTATCTCTCTTTTTATGGATTAAAATAAATAGCTACATCATTTTAATTTTCTATAATTATAATTATAACTCTTTTTTTAATTTAAAAGTTAATTAAAATGATTGTTTATCAATTTTTTTAATGATTTTTCTAAAGTTTTATCTTGAGAAATCTTATTCATTTTATTCAAAAGCCAGTTAAAATCTTGCTCATTGAGTTTTAATTCAGTCTTTACATATTCTTCTAATTTTAATATTTCTATAGGTAAAAGTTTAGGTTTTGATGAACTATTTATTTCTTGAATTGATCCTTTTCCATCGAAAAATTGAAAAATTTTATTCCAATTCAAAATAGGTTCAACTTTTCTTAGAAGCATAACACTTTTATAATTTAGTTGTGGAGTTTCTTTGTAACCTTTTCTTTTTAAAAAACTTTTAACTTCATCGTCTTTTTCACTTGTTGAAATAACTTCTCCTGCCTTTTTAGTGTTCATTATTTTAGGAAGTTTAGTTGTTTTGTCTATTTTTCTAAGATATTTAGAAAGTGGAACAGTTTGAGTAAGTTTAAAAAAATCTACTGCAAATTGATTAAAAGTTTTTCCTTCTGGAACAGAATTGTTTTCTATAATTTCAATATATTGATCTATAAGTTTAAAATCTACCATTTAAGCACCTCATCAAATTAATTTCTACATCATTATATCATAAATTTATGGTATAATAACAATATATATTTATTTTTTTATTTGATATTTCAATTAAAAGGAGTCATATGGTAGATAGAGAAAGAATAAGAAAATCAGAAATACCTCCCAATACAGGGGGAGATTATATAGCTTACTGGGTTCAAAGTTCTCCAAGAATAGAATATAATCACACTTTAGAATATGCTAAAGAGATGTGTGAAAAGTATAATAAACCTATTTTTATTTTTTCTATTTTAAATTCAAATTATCCAGATGCAAGAAAAAGAGCTTATGAATTTTTTCTTGGAGGCCTTAAAGATTTTAAAAAATCTTTAAAAAATATAAATTTGGACTACTCTATTTTTCTTGGAAATCCTGAAGATATAGCCGTTGAGTTATCTAAAAATGCAGTTCTAATGGTAACGGATAAAGGATATTTAAATTACAATATCGAACTCAATCAAAATGTAAAAATGAAAGCTCATACTAATTTTGTAGAGATAGAAAGTAATTTGGTTGTTCCTGTAGAAGAAGCTAGTGATCATGAAGAGTATGGAGCTTATACTATTAGAAAAAAAATTCAAAGTAAAATAAGCAAATTTGTAAAAGATCCTAGAGATGAGTTTTTAGAAAAAAACCACATTTTAAGTAGTTATAATAAAAATTATAGAAAAAAAAAATTAGAAGAGTTTGATTTAGAAAATTCAAATATGTATAAAAATTTTATAAACTCTATAGAAGATGATAACTACTACCCTTTAGAAATTATTCCTGGAGAATCTGAGGCTAAAAATCTTTTGGATGTTTTCATAAAAAAGAAGCTCCATCTTTATTCAGCTTTTTCTAATCACCCTTTTGAAAATGTGCATTCTGGGCTTAGCCCTTATCTTCATTATGGGCAAATATCACCTGTTTATATCTTTCAAAAAATCAACGAGTTGGTGGATAAGTTCAAGAGTGTGGAAGAAAAAGAATCTTTAGAAGGTTTTTTAGAAGAGTTTATTGTAAGAAGAGAATTAGCTTTTAATTTCTGTTATTTCAATAAAAATTATAATGATTTCAATAAGATACTGCATGATTGGGTTTATAAAACATTGGAAGATCATGAAGCTGATACAAGAAAATATATTTATAATTTAAAAGATTTAGAAAATTGGAAAACACATGATGACTATTGGAATGACGTGCAAAAAGAACTTGTGACCAAGGGAACAATGAATTCATATATGAGAATGTATTGGGGGAAAAAAATATTAGAGTGGAGTGAGAATGCAGAAACAGCTTTCAATACAGCCATTTATTTGAACAATAGATATTTTTTAGATGGACGAGACCCAAATTCTTTTACTGGAGTGGCTTGGTGCTTTGGAAAACACGACCGTCCTTGGGGTGAAAGAGAAATCTTTGGAAAAGTAAGATATATGAATGAAACAGGTATTATAAGAAAAAGCAAATTAAAGATGTTATAATAAAAATTATAGAAAAAAATAAATTGTATAAAGGAGAATTATTTTGAGATTAGATAAATTTTTAGTAGAATGTGGTGTTGGAAGTAGAAGAGATGTTAAGGAATTAGTAAGTAAAAAACAGATTTTTTTAAATGGTGCACCTGCCAAAGCAGTAACATTAAATGTAAATCCAGAAAATGATAAAATTGAATATTTAGGATCAACTTTGGAGTATAAGGAATTTCGTTATTATATGTTGAATAAAAAAGCTGGATATGTTACAGCGGTTGAAGATCGTAGAGATCCTACTGTTATGGATTTACTTCCAGCTTGGGTAAATAAAAAAGATTTATTTCCAGTAGGAAGATTAGATAAAGATACAGTTGGACTTTTACTTTTTACAAACAATGGTAAATTAGCTCATGAATTAGTTTCACCTAAAAAACATGTGGATAAAATTTATTATGTTCAGTTAAAAGAAAAAATATCTAAAGAAGCTTTAAATAAATTGGAAGAGGGAGTAGATATCGGAGGATATATTACTAAACCTGCTAAAGCTGAAAAATTAAGTGATAAAGAGATTTATTTAAATATTCAAGAAGGTAAATTTCATCAAGTCAAAAAAATGATGCATAGTGTTGAAAATGAAGTTGTTTATCTGAAAAGAATCAAGTTTGGAAATTTAAATTTAGGAAATTTAGAGCTTGGAGAAGTTGTTGAGTTAAACGTCGAAGATATAATTTAAATCGTTTTAAAGTCATTATTAATAAACTAATGAAATAAAAATTATTTAAAATAATTTAATAACGACAGAATGTTATTTAAGTTGGGAGAATTATGGATATAGAGTTAAGAGGCGAGACTGGGTTAACTACTAGAAAAAAAAAGCGTAACAAAGAAGAGAAGAAAAGTATTTTTGATATTTACAGAAGTGAAAAAACAATAAAAGATTATCTTTTTTATTTAAAAGATTTTCTTAATTATGTTTATGATGGAGAAGGGCCAATTCAACAAGAAGAAATTATAAAACTTATGAGTGAAATTGAAAAAGATGATATAGATGATTATTTAGCTCATCTTATAAAGGAAAGAAATTTAAAAAAGACGTCTGTTAATAAAATTATCTCATCTTTAAAATCCCTGTATAAAGAGTTGGAAAAAAATGGATATGAAAATCCATTTAGGCATATTCAACTTTTTAAAACTAGTAGAGATTTGGAAAATATTTTAAAACTTTCTTATGAAGATATTAAAAAGATATTGGAGAAATATCCAGTTTATGGAGATAAGAGTTACAGAAATACACTTATTTTGCAAACTCTTTTTTATACAGGAATGCGTAGTAGTGAACTTTTAAATTTGAAATTTAAGAATCTTTTAAAAAGAGATGGAGAACACTATATTAAACTTGAAAAAACTAAAAGTGGAAAAGAACAATACAAACCTATGCATAATTACTTGGTAGAAAAAATAGCGAAATATAAACATTACATAATTAATCTTTTTGATGTGAAACCTGAAGAGATGGATGAGAGATATGTTTTTCCAAGTTCTTTTGAAAAAAATACTCCTATTTCTTATAGAGGGCTTTATTCTCTTATTCAAGAGATGGGGAAAATTATAGACAAGAACATAAGTCCTCATAATATTCGTCATGCTATAGCTACTGAACTTTCTCTTAATGGAGCAGACATTTTAGAAATTAGAGATTTCTTAGGTCACTCAGATACAAGAGTAACAGAAATATATATAAATGCAAAATCAATTTTAGAAAAAAGAGTATTAGATAAAATACCAGTTCCTAATTTAGGTTGATTAAAAGTTGAGTATTAAATTCATTTTTGTTTTAAAATTACTTTAAATAATTATTAACAAAATAATAGAGTTGCAGATAATTAACATTATATACAGTTTTATTATTCAACATATTAAAATAATTATTAAAAGTATAATATTAGGTAATTATTATTCGTAACATTCAATAATAAATAAAAATTATTAACTTTAAAGTTATTTTTGACGTAGTATTAATACAAGAGTATTGATCGTTTTATAAAGCTTAGAAAAAAAGGGGAGAAATTATGAAAAAATTATTATTAGCAACTATGTTATTTACATCTAGTTTATCTTTTGCATTGGAAACAAATTTAAGATTAGGAGGTATTACTAATGGAAAAAAATATTCCAATGAAAAAACTTTTAAAAATTATTCTCCAGCAGTAGGAGTAGAGATTACTCAATCACTTTTACTTTTTGATGTTGGAATGGGAATTCAATACAACAAAGGAAATTCAGGATTAGATATGGCCACACTTCCAGTTTATGGATTAGCTAAATGGAATATAATTCCAATAGGAATAAAACCTTATCTAGTTGGTAAAGTAGGTAATAGTATTTATTCAAAAGAAAAATTAAATGGTGAAGATCCTAAAGCAACTCTTTATTACGGAGCGGGAGTGGGAGTTGATGTTTTGTTTTTACAAGGCGAACTTCTTTACTCTATTACTAAAATAGAAAATTCTAAAAAATATGATACTTTAAATCAAGTTTCATTAACAGTTGGATATAAATTATAAGGAGCTGAATCAATGAACGGAAAAAATAGAAGTGATGTAAAACCAGGAA
>JBOFFH010000029.1:0-2686 GCA_051648485.1 Fusobacteriaceae bacterium | reverse complement strand
GAGAACTTATAGAAAGTGCAAATATATTGGGAGCTACAACAAGTCAAGCATTCTTTAAAATAATAATTCCGAATATTTCAAAAGGGCTTACAGTTTCGATGCTTCTAACTTTCTCAATACTTTTTGGAGAGTTCTTACTTGTTAATATGCTAGTAGGAGGAAGATTCCAGACAGTTCAAATGTACATAAACAGTGTGAAGAGCGGATACAGTGGACATTTTTCCAGTGCATTGGTAATAACATATTTTATGATTTTATTAATAACAACAGGATTAGCGTTCTTTATAAGCAGAGAAAGGGAGAAATAAAATGGGTTTTTTAGTAGGTAAAAATTTAGAAAAAAAATATGGAGAAAATGTTATTTTTAAAAATATAGATTTTAATATAAAGCATGGAGAATTTGTAACTCTTCTAGGACCTTCGGGATGTGGGAAATCAACACTTCTAAGATGTTTAGCTGGTTTGAATCCAACAGATGATGGAGATATTTATATAGATGGGGAAAATGTTACAGCAAAATCTCCTAAAGAGCGTGGAATAGGAATGGTATTTCAGAACTATGCACTTTTTCCAAATATGACAGTGGCTAAAAATATCTCTTTTGGTTTAGAAATGAAAAAGATGAAAAAAGATGAGATAGATAAAAAAGTTAAAGAAGTTTTAAAATTAGTACATTTAGAGGAAAAAGAACATTTTTATCCTGACCAATTATCAGGAGGACAAAAGCAAAGAGTTGCCATAGCTAGATCTCTAGCAGTAGAGCCTAAGATCCTTCTTTTAGATGAGCCTTTGTCAGCATTGGATGCCAAGGTAAGAAAATCTCTAAGAGATCAATTGAAAGAAATTCAAAAAAAAATGAAAATAACAACAATCTTTGTAACTCACGATCAAGAAGAAGCACTTACGATTTCAGATAGAATTTTTGTTATGGATAAAGGAAAGATAGTTCAAATAGGAACTCCTGAAGAAATTTATACCTCTCCTAAATCTCTTTTTATGGCTGAATTCATGGGTAGTTATAATATATTAGATGAAGAAAAATCTTTAAAACTCTTAGATAAATATTTTATAGGAAATGTTGCTTTAAGACCAGAGGCAATTTACATTAGAGAAAAATCTAGAAATTATAATTTAGACGATTTTATAATTAGAGAAGCTGAGGTAAAAGATATTACAATTTTAGGAAATGTAATAAGATATGTGGTGCAGTGTAATAGCGTGGAATTAAGAGTAGACCTTTTGAATAGAGGAGAAAATAAAATTTATAATCCAGGTTCAACTTTAGAAATAATGATACTAAAAAAAGAAATCAAACTTTTTTAAATGAAAAAAGGCTTAAAGATGAAAATTTTTTAAGTCTTTTTCAATTTTTAAAAAATTGAAATAAAGTATAATTTTTTTATGGAATTGACAATAAAAAACAAAAGTGATATATTTACACATAATATTATAAATTTATAAAAAAAATAAAAGGAAGTAATAACTGATGATAAAATTAATAGTTACAGATATGGATGGTACATTTCTTAATGATAATCACGAGATAGATGCTAGGTTTTGGGGAATTTTTGAAGAGATGAAAAGCAAAGGAATAATGTTTGCTGTTGCCAGTGGAAGGCAATATTTCAATTTGGTCGAAAATTTTGAATGTATAAAAGAAGAAATACTTTTTGTAGCTGAAAATGGAACTATTGTAATGTTTAAAGATAAAGAGCTTTTTTCTAGTTGTATTGGAAAACAAGACGTTAAACATGCTCTTCAAAAATTAAAAGCTATTAAAAATATAGGAATAGTTCTTTGTGGGAAAAATACAGCTTATATAGAAGATACTTCTCCAGAGTTTTTACAAGAAGTTCAAAAATATTATCACCGTCGTGAAGTTGTAGGGGATTTAAACCAAATAAAAGATGAAATTATAAAGATTGCTATATATGATTTTGAAGATGCTCAAACAAATTCTTATCCTCATATAGAGATGGATAGTGACAGATATAAGGTTGTAGTTTCGGGCAAGCACTGGGTAGATATAATGCATTTAAATTCCAATAAAGGTGAAGCAATTAAGAAAATAAGAGAAATTTTCAAATTTGAAAAGAATGAAATTGCAGCTTTTGGAGATTATCTTAATGACTATGACATGATGATGGAGGTAGAACACAGTTTTGCAATGGAAAATGCTCATTCTGAGATAAAAAAAATCTCAAAATATATTGCTAAAAGCAACAATGAAAGTGGAGTCGTAGAATGCATAATAAAAATTCTTGAAAATTCTGAAAATTAAAAGGTATTATTATAACGTGAAATATGTTATAATATCAAAAATATTATTAGAATTAAAAGGATGGAAATAAATGAATAAATTGGTAGTAATAGCTTTGATAACACTAAGTTTAATAGGATGTAGTTCTTCTCAAATTATAGAGACAGAAAAATCAAAACAAATTGTTAATGCACAAAATATAGACAATGTATCTAATCTTCCTTTTTTAGAAATTTACAAAAATGAGTTTCCTAAAAACATAGGAGTTGAAGAAAAATATCAAGGTGGACATCCTGAAATTTTAAATTATGTTTTTGTTATAACTATAGATGCTAAAGTAAGAGAACTTCCAGGAGGAAATACAGCTATAAAAGAAACGTTGAATTTTAACGAGAGATTAAAAGCACTGGGAAAAGTAGATTTATA
>JBOFFH010000028.1:0-25591 GCA_051648485.1 Fusobacteriaceae bacterium | reverse complement strand
TATTTTACAGGAATTTCTGCTTTTATCATTATTCTCTCAAAAAATCTAAGCAAATCTAAATGGGAAATAAATCTCATCTCTTCACATTTATTGAAATATATTCTTTTTTTCATATTTCACCTCATTTTTTTTATATTGCTTATTTTATCATATTTTTCAATGTTTTTTCAATTTCTTTTATTTTTTTTAAAGTTTCAGGTAATTTTCTAAGACTTGCCTTTATTTTCATATCTTCTCTATGAGGAACCAAAGGGTAACCTGAAAGCATTTGATTGTCGCCAATATCTCCTATAACTCCTGATTTTGCAGCAATTACAACATTTTTACCTATTTTTATATGACCTGCTATCCCAACTTGGCCTGCTATTGTTGTGTTGTCTCCCACTTCTGTACTTCCTGCTATTCCAACTTGAGATATTATCAAACAATTTTCTCCTATAATATCGTTGTGAGCTACTTGAACTAAATTATCTATTTTTGTATAAGCTCTTATTATAGTGTCTCCTATCGCTCCACGATCTATTGTAGTATTAGCTCCTATCTCTACTCCATTTTCTATTATAACTCTACCTATTTGATCTATTTTTGTATTTCTTCCATTCAATTTTACATACCCAAATCCATCGGAGCCAATTACTGCTCCAGGTTGAAATATACATTCAGATCCTATTTTACAAAACTCTCTTATAGTTACGTTCGCATGTATTACGCAATCGTTTCCTATCTCTACACCTTGAGATATTACAGCTCCAGGCATTATTTTCACTCTATTCCCTATAATCGTATCATGACCTATATAAACATTGGGAGCTATTTGACAATCTTTTCCTATCTTACTAGTTTTTTCGATCATTTCTTCAATTGGTTTTAAATCTTTTTTGAAAAAATTTAAGATTTTAGGCATCAAAGTTCTTGGACTTTCCTTTACTAATAAATATGTTTTTCCTAATCCAGGAAGTTCTAAACCTGCAGGAACGATTATTACTTTAGCCAAAGTCTTGTCTAAATTTTTTAAAAATTTTTCATCTGATGCAAAGGTTAAATCTTCCTCTTGAGCTTGAAAAAAGGGAGCAAGCCCAGAAACTTTTTCTGTGCTTAAATCTCCCTTAATTTCACAATCAAGGAGGTTTATTAGATCTAAAATTCTATAGCTCATTTTTCCTCCGTTATTGATTTTTATAATTATTTTTTATTTTTTTCCATATCTGCTAACACTTTTTCTGTAACATTTTCTCCACCAAATTTAACTGCTCCAGCTTCAAGTACAAAATCATATTTTCCATCTTTAGCAATTTTATCTACAGAGGCAGTTATTACTTTCTCTATTTCTTGAAGTCTTGTCATTTCTTCTTTGCTCAATTTAGTTTGAGAATCTTTTACGAATTTTTGGAAAGTTTCAACTTCTTTCTGAAATTTAGTTTTTTCTGCTTCTGTTACTGATGCTCCCTTAGCTTGTAACTCTACTTGCATTTTTTGAAGTGTTACTTCTTTTTTCTTTATTTCAGTTTCTAATCTTGATTTCTCTTTGTTTAGATTTGTTTGCAAAGTTTTAGTTTGAGAATATCTTTGGAAAACTTCTTCACTACTTACATATCCAACTTTTACTGCTAGTGCTGAAACTGACATTGCTGCCATTAAAGCCAAAACTGTTAATTTTTTCATTTTCTTATTTCCTCCACATTTCATTTTTTCTATTTTTTAAAACTAGAATGATTGCCCCATATTAAAATAGAACTGCATTCCACTTGTTTCACCTATTTTTTTCCCTATTGGCCATCCAAAATCAAATCTTAAAGGTCCTATAGGAGTATTTAAACGTAATCCTACACCTGCTGCTGTTGCCACTTCTTCAGCAAACTTTTTATCCCTACCTGTTGCTATATATCCTGGATCTCTTCCATTTTGATCCCAAGCACGTCCAGCATCAACAAAGAAAACTAATCCTAAAACATCATTAAACTGAGTACGATTTTCTATTGTTGCTGTAAGCTTTTGTGTTCCTTGGAAATATCCACCTTCATATCCTCTTAAACTATTACCTCCAACCCAAAATCTTTGAGATTCTTTAGTTGTTTGAGTCATTATACCACCAATTAATCTATAAGCAAATGTATTTTTTTTGAAAATTCCTCTGTGATATTTACGTAATTCCAACGTTATATTTCCAAAATAGTCTGCATCATTACCGCCAGCATATCCACCTTCTAATTGAAGTTTAGCATATTCTCCAGTTGTTGCATTCATGTAGTTATTACGAGTATCATAAGTCAATGAAGGATACAAACTCATTAGTTCATATTCATCTGTTAAACTTCCATCATCAGCTCTTTCTTCTACTTTTTCAAATTTTGTACCTAAAGATAATCTAGTATATTTTGATAATCCTTTTCCTATATTAGCTTTTATTCCATAAGTATCAATTTCATTAAATAATATACTATCGCTTACCTCGGAAGTATTTTTGTAAATGCTCCATCCCCAAGATAATCTGTCTGTTCCTTTTATCCAAGGATCATAGAAATCTATTGAGAAACTAGAATAAGATTCATCTGACTTTTCATAAGTTACTCCTAAATCTTGTCCACGACCAGCCCAGTTAGTATCTTTAAGAGCTAACATTCCTAGAAGACCTACTTCAGAACCATAAGAAATAGCTCCTTGAAGTGATGCAGTACGCTCTTCATCTATTAATAGAACTACACTACGACCATCTGGATCTCCTATTATACTGTTTGCATCATACTTTATATTTTTAAAATGCCCTGTTCTTGTTAAATTTTTAGATGTCTCATCGTAATCATTTACATTGAAGATTTTATTTTTTTCCATTTCAACTTCTCTATCTATTACGAACGTTTTAGTTTTCAATACATCATCGGTAGGTTTTCTTCTATCTCCCTTTTGTTTTGTAATCATTTTTTTATATTGAACATCTCTTACAATACCTTCACTGATCACAAACTCGAGTTCTAATCTATTATTAATATCTATGTCTAACATCTCAGCAAGTACATATCCTTTATCAAAATATTTACCTAATACTCTTTCTCTATCTTCACGAATATCCTTTACACTAAAAACTTCTCCTGGTTTAGTCTTCATAACATCTAGAAGTTCATTTGTTGAAAAAGTTGTATTTCCTATTATGTTAATACCATTTAATATTGGATTTTCTAAAACTTGATAAACTATAACTGGTCCTGTTTTTCCTTCAACCATATTAACTTTTACATCTCTAAAATATCCTGTCTCTAAAAGCATTCTTTGGCCTTCAACAACTTTTCTTTCAGAGAAAAAAGCTCCAGCTTTTAAAGGAAGTTTATCTATAAGTTCTTTTTTCTTCAGATGAACAAGTCCTTTTATTGCAACATCTTTTATTACTATTGTCGTATCAATTTTATCTCTTTCACTGTTAGGAACTATTCCTTTTGCATTTAAAAGTTCTTTCGAATTTTTCTTTTCTTTTAAAGTTATTACAAGCTTTATTCCTCCATCATATATTTTAGGATTAATTATTAATTCGTCTACATAGTTTTCTTTTATTAATCTATTGTAGTCTTCTAACATTTTTTCCGTAGAATATTTTTCCCCTTTTTTAGAACTGATTAAAGATAAAACTACATCTTCAGGAACTTCGCCCTCTTTTTCTGATAACTCAATGCTGTTAATAACATAATTATCTTTTTCCAAAGATTTTTGATCAGCATAAGCTAAAAGAGTTGAAAAAACTCCTAAAAGAATCACTAAATATTTTCTCATTTTCTCCTCCACTTTTTTACTTTTTTACTTTTTTTATCATATTTTCAAATATTTCTGATAAACTATCATACTTTTTCTGTATCTTAAAGTCAATATAATAATTTAAAGATTTTTTATCTGATTCTTTATTTTGGATTCCTACGCTGTCTTTTCCAAAGCTTTGAGCCCCTATTTCTAAAGAATTACTTTGTGAAAATCTATATAAAAATCCACCACTATATTCATTAAAAGAAGTTCCTTTACTTTTTTCTTCTGCTAAGGTGCTATCAGAACTTCTATTAGATGTGTTACTTGTAATTTTAGCTGTTCCTACCCAAAATAATTTATCTTTATACAACGAATCAGCTATTTCTAACTTTGCTCCAAAGGAATATTCTTGGTCTTTTTGATTAGCATTGTTAAGATTTTCTTCACTCTTAATAGGAGAAGAGAAATCTGAACTTATTTTCAGCTTAGATAAACCAAAAAACTTTTTTATTTCCCTTGAAACAGGGCCTAAAAATGTTTGAGTTATTTGTGAATCTATAGCACCTTTTAAAAGTAATGAAGATATACCATCTTTATTACCTGAGTCTCCTGAACTATTTGTAAATAAAGTTGATAAATTTCCAGAACTAACGCTTCCCTTAGACTTAATTGCAAACTGTAATGCATTCAGTTCTCCATTTAAAGACAAAGAAATATTATCACTGAAACTTCTAGATCCAGCTTCAAAATTTATAACTGGATTAATTTGAGGAAAAACATCCTTAGAATTATTAAAAATAATTCTAGCACTATTTATTTGAAAATCATTACCTGTTAAAGCAAACTCCCCATTATTAAGATTAAATTCTCCTAAAAAATTAATCTTTTTTCCTTTTCCAGAAAGTTTTCCTCGACCTTTAAAGTTTCCAGTTAAATTTTGGACTATTCCTCCGATGCTATCTATATCTATTTTTATTCCATCTTTTATTCTCAAATCTATATCCAAATCTATTTTACTTTCATATGTTGTTTCCAACTCATCATTCCAAAATTCTTTTGATTCATTTTTTTTTCCCAACGTTTTATTAAAAAGAAATTCTTTTATTATTTTAAAGAGATTTAAACCTTCACCTACACCAGGTATTTTCATTAAATTTCCTTTTTCAACCTCCACTTCTCCTTTAATTTTATTCGAATTGAGATTTAAATTTATATTTATTAAAAAATCCATATAATTCATAACTTCGTATTTCAATTTTTCAGTTTTTAAAGTTAAGTCATAATTTAAATCCTCATAATAATAAGGATTATTTTTAATTTCTTTTAAAGTTGGTAAATTTAAAAAACCTAGTAATTCTGTTTTCCCTTTATTTATAAGCCCTTTAAAACTAACTATTTCTAATTTTTTTTCTAAAAGTTCAAATTCAAAATCTATTTTTTCTCCTGTGATACCTTGCTTAGGAAATTCAAACCCTATTCCCTCACCTGCAACAACACCTGTATTTCCTTTATTACTCAATTTCAAATCAAAGTATGCTCTTCCTTTTAAAGAACTTTTATTATATTTTTCTAAAAAAGCATTTAAAAAATCTAATTGAATATCTTGAGAGTTAAATTTAAAATTATAACTTTTATCAATCAATCCATATTTTCCATTAGCTTGAAAATTGTTTTTTTGATATTGAAAACTTAATATTTCAAGATTAATGCTATTTTTATTTCCATTCCCTTTTAAATTTAAATTATCAAATTGTATTTCCTCATAATTTAAACCCTCACTCTTTATTGAGAACTGGTATTCAGGTGAATTTAATTTTCCTTTTAAATTGAATCCTAATTCTATAGGGCCTTTTATATTATACTCTGGAAAAGCCTTTCCTATTCTAAAAGTATTTTCTTTTAAATTTATATCTAAAGTTTTATTAGTTAAATCAATATTTCCAATTAATTCTGCTATTTTATAATTTTCTTTGATAAGTTCAATTTTATTTAAATTTAAAACTCCTTGAAATTTTAAATCTCCTATATAATCTAGATCTATTTTAATTTCTGGAATTTTTTTTCCTTTAAAATAATTTTTTTCCATCTTTAAATTTGAGTCGATATTTAAAAGTTTCGTGTTTCCTTTAGCATTAAACTTACCACTTATATCTGATTTCAAATCTTTCATATCTAAATATTTAAATATATTTTTCTCTGAAAGATTACCAGAAAAATCGTATTTTTTTTCATTCAAATTATATTTTCCTTGAATTTTATTACTGTCATTTATAATAAAATTATTAAATAAAATTAATTTTTCTTTTAGGTTTATCTCTCCTTTAAAATCTAAAACTTCTTTATTAGGAAAATATATTTCCGCTTTTGAAATGTTACTTTTTATTTGAAGATTATCCAATTTTCCATGAATTTCACCTTCAGCTTTAACTAAATTGAAATTCAAAAAATTTATGCCTAAAATTTCATTTTTAAATTCATTAATTTGAAATTTTCCTTTCAAACTATTTTTTATTATATTATAATCCCCTTTAAATGTCAAAAAATTATTTGAAGCATCAAGTATTTCAAGCAAATCATCCTTTAATCTAACATTTATTTTTATACCTCTCATTATGAAATTGTTAATATCTATTTTTTCTAAGGTTCCATCCAAATCTAGAACATTTCCCTTTTGATTCTTTTTTAATTCTCCAGTAAAAGAAGAGATTGTTTTTATTTTATTTGAATTTATATTTTTATTGAAGTTAAAATCTTCCACTTTAAATTTAAAATTATAAAACAATGTATTTAAATTTAAATTTCCTTCACTCAATAAAATTAATTTTTCTTTTTTGTCTTTGATTAATAATTTTTCTACATTTAATAAATTTTCTTTTCCCATACCTTCTAAAACTAAAAAATATTTATTCAATATATCTAACTGTAACTTCCCTACATAAGAAATTAATTTTTTTTCTTCGAAATTGTATTCAATAAAAAATTTATTTTCTTTTAAAACTTCTTCTGCATTCTCTAAAATTAAACTTTTGTTTTTGTAATCATAAATTCCTTTAGTTTTAAAAAATCCTTCAGAAAAATTTAAACCTAAACTTTTATCATTAAGTTCTAATTCTCCTTTTCCTTGAAAATCTCCAACTGAGTAAAAAATATTCATTTTATTACTTTTCAAAACTAAAGTAGTTGATATATCTTCAACAAAATCTAAAACAGCTAATTTTGATTTTAATAATTTGATTTCAATGCCTTCTTCACCAGCTAAAATTTCAACTTTTCCATCTTTATAACTATAATTTTTATCTTCTATATTCTCTATATCGAGATTTAATTTAATTGTAAAATTTTTTTCCTCGTTTAAATTCAATTTTATAATTGAGTTTTTAAATTTCAATTTATCTAAACTAAGGTTTAAATCTTTTAATAAATAGTATTTCGAAATTTGCTCATAAGATAAATCTCCTAAATCTATATTTATATTTAATTCTTTAGTAAAATCAAAATTTAAACTGAAATATCTATTTTTTTCAAACAATTCAAAATCAGCTTGTATATCAATTATTCCACCTTTAAAATCTACTCTTCCATTTATATTTTTAGATTTTTCTAAAAAAGGTTTATAATTTACATTTAAATTTTTTATATCCGCATATCCGAAAAGTCCCATAGGTGATATTGTCAAATCCAAATTTCCTATTCCTTCTTCATACTCTATATCTTCATAATAATAGGCGTATTGAAGTATTTCTGTATTTAAAGGTATATTTTTTCCAGATATATTCATAGAATATTCTTCTACTTCATTATTAAAACTATAACTCAGTTCTGTGTTATTATCTTTTGCTTGAAACTTAAGATTAATTCCTTTTATTTGATCAAACATTATATGACCTTGGGCAGATTTTAATTTTTTTTCAATAGGAAGTTTATACGAAATATCTCTATAAATCACTTCACCACTATTTATTAAAATAGTTTTTAAAGGAACTCCTGCACCAGCTTTTCCTTCACCACCTGTCGAAAAAGCATCAACTATATTAATGTTGGAATTTTTTCTTTCTATTAAAACTTTAGGTGAATTTATAACTATCTTTTCAATCCAGCTCTGAATTGGATTATTTAAATTATAAAAAATCTCTGATTCTGGTGCAACTATGATATCTTGTTTTTTATAACTTAAAATCAGATTTCTTACAGTTATTTTTCCTTCTTTGGACATTTTTTGTGGCAACTCTATTTTTTCAATAATGAATTTAGGCTTTAAAACTACTGTAAGAATTAAGCCCACAGTAGGACCCAAAAAATTATAAATAGAAAAAATAATTAAAGTAATTAAAAAAAAAGGAGAAGAAATCATCAGTTTTTTCTTATTTTTCAATATAAACATTTTCAAATAATTTCACTCTCCTTTTATTTTTTATTCTATCATTCACTCTATTTTTACAGAGGTTTTTTTAATGGTATTCCTGTTTTTCTTGGATATTTTTTATCTGTCGTTCCTTTTTTTGTTATTAAAATAACTTTTCTAGAATCTTTACAGAAAGGTAGTTCTAAATTGTATTCTTTTGTAATTTCAGACTTTAATATTTCTAAGGCATTTATAGCTTGAAGTTCTTCTCCTGTGTCTGTACTTTTTTGAACTAAAAATCTTCCTTCAACTTTCAAAAATGGAATCATATACTCTAAAATTGTAGGCAGTTTTGAAACTCCTCTACATAAGCCTACACTATAACTTTCTCTATTTTCATCGGTTATAAACTCTTCTGCTCTTGCATTAACTACCCTTACATTTTCTAAAGCTAATTCATCTTTTACCATATTTAAAAAATTTGTTTTTTTACCTACTGAATCCATCAAAGTAAATTCAATTTTTGGATTACAAATAGCTAATACCATTCCAGGAAATCCTGCTCCTGTTCCTATATCAATGGCAGATTCATCTGATTCTTTTAAAAATTGATGTATTAGCAGAGAATCCATAAAATGCTTTTCCAAAATTCCTTCTTCATCTCTTATAGCTGTTAAATTTGTATGTGAATTATATTCTACAAGAAGTTTTAAATATTTTAAAAGATTCTCTACAGAAACATCAGAAATTTTAATTCCAATTCTTTTTATTCCTTCTTCTAAAAACTTTTTCATATTAATTCTCCCTCATTTTTAAATGTATAAGTAACACCTGAATGTCTGCAGGAGATACTCCTGAAATTCTAGAAGCTTGCCCTATATTCATAGGTCTTACTGATTTCAACTTATCTTTTCCTTCTTTAGGAATACTAGATATACTATCGTAATCTATATCTTCAGGAATTTTTTTTGTTTCAAGAGTTTTATGCTTTTCTATCATTTTTAAAGATTTTTCAATATACCCAGAGTATTTTGTTTGAACTTCTACTTGATACTCTGTATCTTGAGGATAATCTCCTAATTTTAGTTCTTCAATTAATTCACCAATATATTTTATATCTTTATATGTCACATCTGGTCTACGTAAAATTTCAAAAAGAGTAAGTCCTGAACGAATTTCTGGTTCTCCAACTTTTAGTAAAACCTCATTGACTCTTTCATTTCTACTTCCCACAGATGTTTCTTTTAATTTATTCACTAAATACTCTACATCTTTCTCTTTTTTCAAAACTCTTAAATACTCATACTCAGGTAAAAGTCCTATCTCATATCCTGTTTTAGACAATCTTAAATCTGCATTGTCCTCACGTAACATAAGTCTGTACTCACTTCTTGCTGTGAACATTCTATATGGTTCGTTAGTACCTTTAGAAACTAAGTCATCAATCAAAGTTCCCATGTATGAATCTGCACGGTCTAATACTACGGGTTCCTTACCTTGAATTTTTCTAGCCGCATTTATACCAGCCAATAATCCTTGACATCCTGCTTCTTCATAGCCTGAAGTTCCATTTATTTGCCCAGCCAAAAATAAATTCTCAACCTTTTTAGTTTCTAATGTATACTTTAATTCTTGTGGATCTATATAGTCGTATTCAATAGCATAACCATATCTCATAATTTTAGCATTTTCAAGACCTTCTATTTTTCTAAGCATCTTATATTGAACATCTGTAGGTAATGACGTTGAAAAACCTCCTACATAAACTTCATTTGTATCATAACCCTCTTTCTCTAAAAAAAGATGATGTTTATCTTTATCCATATAACGGAATACTTTATCCTCGATAGATGGGCAATAACGGGGACCTGTTCCTGCTATCGCTCCATTAAACAGCGGGGACCTATCTTTGTTTTTTATTATCGTAGTATGAACCTCTGGATTTGTAAATACGATATAGCAAGAAATTTGTTTTCTCTCTATAACCTCTTCATCTTTTGTTCTATTCGAGAATTTTAAAAGAGCTTTATCTCCAGGTTGCTCTTCTATTTTTGAATAATCTATTGTACGAGCATCTATTCTTGCTGGAGTTCCTGTTTTAAATCTTCCAAGTGTCAATCCTGCTTTTAACAAAGATAATGGTAATTCTTCAGAAGATAATTCACCCATTCTTCCACCACTAAGTGTACTTTCTCCTATGTGAATAAGTCCACGCATAAAAGTTCCCACTGCCAATATAACAGTTTTAGCACTATACTCCACACCCTCTTTTGTTTTTAGTCCGATTACTTTGTTTCCATCATATACAAGTTCTGTTACCATTCCTTGTATAGCTTCTAAATTTTCAGTATTTTCTATAGTTTTTTTCATTTCAGCTTTATACATCTGTTTATCTGCTTGTCCACGAAGAGATCTTACTGCTGGGCCTTTTTTAGTATTTAAAACTCTCATTTGAATAAAAGTTTTATCGATATTTCTTCCCATTTCTCCACCTAGTGCATCCAGCTCTTTTACCAGATGAGATTTTGCCGGACCTCCTATTGAAGGATTACAAGACATTGTTCCTATATTATCTAAAGTTATTGAAAATATTGCTGTGTGCATACCCATTCTTGCTGCAGCCAGTGCCGCTTCACACCCTGCATGTCCTGCACCTACAACTATTACGTCAAAATTTTGCATTTTTCCTCCTTTATTTTAAATTCTCTAAAATTTCGGCTGTTTTAGCATCTGTTATTAGAATTAAAATATCTCCTTTTTCTATTTTTGTATATGCACTTGGATTAGGTTGGAATGTTTCATCCTCTTTTTTTATCCCTACCACAGTAGCATTGTAATTTTTTCTAATCTCTGATTCTATAAGAGTTCTATTCCAAAAAACTGACGGAGCTTTTATTTCAACTAAAAGAAAATCTTGAGAAAATCTTATGTGCTCTATCATTGTGGGTTCCATAGCAAGCTGTGCTACCCTTCTTCCCATGTATTCTTCTGGATATATAACTTTATTTGCTCCTATTTTAGCTAAAACTTTTCCATGACTTTTAGATATAGCTTTAGCTATAATTTTTTTTACTCCTAATTCTTTTAAATTTAGAGTTACCATTATACTTTCTTCTATTACACCTATACAAACAAAAGCCACATCGTAATTTGAAATCCCTAATTGGCTCAATGCACTACTGTCTGTAGCATCTAAAACTACAGCGTTTTCTACCATTTTTTGATTAATCATCTCTTGAACAGCTTCTGTTTCTATATCTATTGCCAAAACCTCTTCGTTAGATTCGTAGAGAGTCTGTGCTACACTACTTCCAAAACGTCCTAATCCCACTACTAAGTATTGTTTCAATTTTCCTCCTTTTATCCTACTAATATATTCTCTTTTGGATATTTAAATTGCTCTTTCTTTTTCGTTTCTCCTATCGCTAAAGCAAAAGTTAAAGGTCCTAATCTTCCTACAAACATTGTAATTATTATTAGTAATTGTGAAAACCAGCTCAGCTCTGGAGTAATTCCTAGAGTTAATCCCACTGTAGCAAATGCTGATATTACTTCAAACACTATCTGTTCAAACCTGAAATTTTCTACAGTTAAAATCATCATTATTACCACACTCACATACAAAATTGCTATCACCAAAATTGCTAAGGCACGATTTAATATTTCCCAATCTATCCTTCTATTGAACATATCTATGTGCTCTTTTCCTTTTACAATTCCTAATACATAAAAAGCTATTACTCCTAGTGTTGTAGTTTTTATTCCACCACCTGTAGAACCTGGTGAAGCTCCTATGAACATCAGTATACAAAACATAAATATTGTTCCCTCTTTCATTCCAGCTAGGGGAACTGTATTAAATCCTGCTGTTCTTGTGGTTACACTTTGAAAAAAAGAAGCTATTATTTTATCTATGATTCCCATATTTCCAATGGTCAATACATTTTTGTACTCAAGAAATAAAAACAAAATGGTTCCACCAAAAGTTAATATTATCGAGATAAAAATAGATAATTTTGAAGTTAAATTAAACCTAGTTATATCCTTTCTAACTGCTGTTACAAAAGAGTTTATAACAGAGAATCCTATTCCACCTAAAATTATCAAATAAGCTATTGAAAGATTTACCGTTACATTTTTAGCGAATCCTTCTAAACCATTGCTAAACAGTGAGAATCCTGCATTACAAAAAGCTGAAATAGAATGAAATATTCCATAAAAAATTGCTTTTCCTAAACTGAATTGCAATTCTCTCATAAATACTAAAGTAAGAATTACTGCTCCTATACTTTCTATTAAAAGAATTGTTAGAATTATTTTTTTTAAAAACTTAGTTATTTCTTCACTTTCGTCTGCATTTCTCTCATCTTTTAGTATCATTCTTTCATGATAAGTCATTTTTTTTCCTGCTACAACATAAATTAAAGAAGAAAAAGTCATAACCCCCAATCCACCAAGTTGAATAAAAATTAGAATAACGGTTTGCCCCACTGGAGAAAAAACTTTACTTACATCCACTACTGAAAGACCTGTTACACAAATTGCCGAAGTTATTGTGAACAGTGATTGAAGTAACGTTAGACTTTGACCTTTTTCAAGACAAAACGGAAGAACTAAAATAAGACTTCCTATTAAAGTAGCAAAAATAAAACCCAATATCATTTTCCGTGAGGAAGATAAACTTTTTATTATATTTTTATTTGTTTCCATTTTTCACTCCTGTCAATTTTCCTTTTACTAAGGATTATACCTTATTTTTAAGCTGGTTTCAACAATTATAAAGGGGAAGGTAACTTCCCTTCCCCTTTTTATATTGTCTCTTTTTCTAATTTTTTTAAATTTTTCAATTCTCTTTTTATCATGTAAAAAGTTATTAAAAAAGCAAGAAAATCTGCAATAGGAGCTGCACTCCAAACTCCCATTTCCCCAAATAATTTAGAAAGAAGTAATACTAATGGAATTAAAAATATTACTTGTCTAGAAAGAGATAAAAACATTGTCGTTTTAGGTTTCCCTATAGCTTGAAAATATATAGAACTTACTACTTGAAACCCTATTAAAGGCATCATCAAAGAATATAATCTAAGTCCGTTAGTAGCAATTTTTACAGTTTCTTCATTCTGTGTGAAAACATAGATAAAATATTTAGAAAAAAGTTGAATTCCTAAAAATCCTATTGTACTTATAACTGTTGCTGCTTTTATAGCTTTTAAAAGTACTTCATAAACCCTAGAGTACAATTTTGCTCCATAGTTATAACCAGCAATAGGAAGGAGTCCTTGATTTATTCCAAATATAGGCATAATAAAAAACATAGAAATCCCTTGAACAATTGTCATAGCTGCTACAGCATAGCTTCCTGAAACTTTTTCAAGCACTGAATTTAAAGTAAATATTACTAGCCCTGAACCTACTTGAAGAAAAAACGGAGCAACTCCTAATTTTGTTATACTTTTTATTAAAGATATTTCCAATTTTAAATTATTTTTCCTGATTTTCATTTTACTTTTAGAACTTATAAAATATGTTACTGCCCAAAGCATAGAAGCAAATTGAGAAATTATTGTAGCTAATCCAGCTCCTTTAACTCCCATATCGAGTCCAAATATAAAAATAGGGTCTAGTATTATATTTAAAATAGCTCCTATTAAAAGTGTTTTCATTGCAACTTTTGGATTTCCATCTGACCTGATGCTTGTATTAGCAGTGTATCCAACTATCAAAAAAGGGAACCCTAAGGCTACCATTTCTAAATATTCTAAAGCCGGATCAACAATCTCTTTACTTTTTCCTAAAAAATTTGCAATATCATTTTTAAAAATAAGTGTCATCACTGTTAGAAAAATACCTAAAATAGCTCCATAAACTATTCCTGAACCTAAATATTGTTCAGCTTTTTCTATTTTTTTCTTACCTAGATTGAGAGATATTAATGTTGAACCTCCCATACCCACCATAAGAGAAAAGGCAAAAGAAATTGTCATTACAGGCATTATAAGTCCTACACCAGCAATATCATAAGCACCCGTCACTGGAATTCTCCCTATATATACTCTGTCTACAACATTGTATAAGGCGTTTACAATCATCCCTATCATGGCTGGAACAGAAAACTTCAGAAGAAGTTTTCCTATTTTTTCTGTTCCCATGGACTTATGTATATCCACAACTATATCTCTTTTAAGAATATGTTTTGTGTACGTTCCGGTCCTACTGAAACCATTGTTATTTGACATCCTAAAAATTCTTCCATTCTTTTTATGTAATTTTTGCAATTTTCTGGAAGCTCTTCATACTCTCTCATAGCTGATATATCTTCAGTCCATCCTGGTAACTCTTCATACACTGGTGTTGCTCTACTTAGAGACTCTGTAGAAGCTGGGCAAGATGTATGGACTTTTCCATCTATCTCATATCCTGTACAAATTTTTATAGTGTCTAATCCACTTAAAACATCTATTTTAGTGATAACTATATCTGTAAGTCCATTGATATCTGTAGCATATTTTCCAACAACTAAATCTAACCATCCACATCTTCTTGGTCTTCCTGTTGTAGAACCGTATTCATGTCCAGTTGTTCTTAACCATTCTCCAGTTGCATCGTTTAGCTCAGTTACAAATGGTCCTTCGCCTACTCTTGTAGTGTAAGCTTTCATTACTCCTATTATTCTATCAATTTTTCTAGGAGATACTCCAGCTCCTACCGTAACTCCTCCAGCTGTTGGAGATGATGAAGTTACATATGGGTATGTTCCATAGTCTATATCGAGCATCATTGCTTGAGCACCTTCGAAAAGAACAAACTTATCTTGGTCTAAAGCTGCATTAATTTCTGGAATAGAATCAATTATTCTGTGCTTTAATAACTCTGAATATTCTTTATATTGAGCGAATATTGTTTCAAAATTCATCTCTGGAACATTGTATACCTTTGTGAAAAGAACGTTTTTTTCTTCTAAATTACTACGTAGTTTTTCAGCAAAAATTTCTAAATTCATAAGGTCTATCATTCTTATTCCACATCTTGAAATCTTATCTGCATAACAAGGACCTATTCCACGTTTAGTAGTTCCTATTTTCTTATCACCACTAGCTTCTTCTTTTAACTTATCTAGTTCAATATGGTAAGGCATTATTATGTGAGCTCTATCACTTATAAATAGGTGACTTGTTTTAGCTCCTTTTTCCTCTAGTGTTTTCAATTCTTTTAAAAGTACTGCTGGATCTACAACTACTCCTGGTCCTATTATACATTTTCCATTTCCGTGAAGCATTCCTGATGGTAATAGGTGAAGTATAAACTTTTCTCCGTTTACAACAACAGTGTGCCCTGCATTATTTCCACCTTGAAATCTTACAACATAATCTGCTTTGTGTCCTAAAGCATCTATAATTTTCCCTTTTCCTTCATCGCCCCATTGAGTTCCTACTATTACATAACCAGCCATTGATTTCCTCCTAATTTATATTAAATTAATTTACAGCTATTTTGTTTTTTGAATCTCTATATAGTTAATATTTTTGTTGAACTTGCATAGAAATAGTTGTTCAAATTCTGTTTTTATATTATCTACAGCTTTTTCACTGTTGTGAAGGTCTGCAGTATGGAAGACTATTGTGTATCCTTCTAGATCTTTCATAAATTCTAAAGAATCATTATAATAACCATCATGGTCTGTTTTAATAAAAACTTTTCCATCTTTTTTTAAAAGCTTATCGAAAGTTTTGAAAAGTCTTGGTTGAATTACACGATTTTTTACTTTATCGTCCCAAGGATCAGGAAAATTGATGTAAACTCCTTCTAATTCATTATCACCTATAAACTCCAATACCTCTTCAGCACGTCTTCTCATAAACATTATATTTTTAGCATTTCTTTTTTCAGCTTTATCTGCTGACATTACAAGTCTTTTAAAACGTAATTCTAAAGCTATATAGTTACGATCTTTGTGACGTTCACTCATATCATTAGTGAACCCTCCACTTCCTGAACCAATCTCTAAATAAATAGGATTTTCATTCTTAAAATGAGTTTTCCACTCACCTTTCTTTTTGTTTATTTCCTCTTTATCGAAAATTAAATACTCGGGATAATCTACCATTTTCAATATATATGGATTATAGTTTTTTCTAGGATACTTAAAAAAATGTTTCCATAGTTCGCTTAAATCTTTTTCTATCACGTTTTCCTCCAAAATTAAATTTTAAATTAATATTTCTATTTTTGCAACTGTTTTTTCTAATACTTCACTATTTTCTTTGAATAAAGCTTTTATCTCTATTTTTTTTTCTTTATTGGACAAAGCTTTTTCCAAAGCTTTCTCAAAATAAAGTGCTGAGTCTATTTTTATTCCCAGTTCTCTTTTTTCCAATTCTTTAGCTATTTCCTTTACATTTTGCAGATACTTTCCGTAAATAGGAGTTTTCCCATAAAATAAAGCTTCTAAAAGGGAGTGACCACCTACATTGACAAGAGTCCCCCCTACAAAAATAGCATCAGCTATCGAATAAAATTTAGTTTGAATTCCCATTTTATCAACTAAAAGTATGTTTTTTTTCTCTGAAATAGAATTTTCAGTTTCAATATCACTAAATTTTTCATAAGAATAATCTAATTCTTTTAAAACTTTTTCTATTTCGTTTATTCTGTTAAGATGTCTTGGAATAACTATTATGAATAAATTTTCATCTTTTTTTAAGTTTGATAAAATGAGCTTTTCTTCCTCTTCTCTAGTACTTCCTAGTACCAAAATTTTTCTATCTCTATATCCTATTTTTCCCTTTAGAAGTTGCTGTTCTTCCTCTGAGTATTTAGGGAAATCAATAGCAAATTTAAGGTTTCCTAAATTCTTTACTTTTTCTGGAAGAATTCCCAACTTGACGAATCTTTCACTGTCTAATTCTGTTTGGGTGTAGACCATATCAATATTTCTAAAAGTATTTTTCAATAATAATTTTAATTTCTGATATTTAGGAAAACTTTTATCCGAAATTCTTCCATTTATTATAATTACTTTTCCTTTTTTTTTGCATAACTTTATAAGGTTAGGCCAAATTTCTGTTTCTATTATAACCAAAATTTTTAACTCTATTTGCAATAAAATATTTTTAATTATTTTTCCATTGTCTAAGGGAAAATATATAATTTGAACTCTTTTTTCATTTTTATATTTATTTTTTAAATTTTCATATCCTGTATCTGTAAAAACTGAAAAAAGTATATTTTCTTTTCTTTTTTTTAAAATTTCACGAACCAAAGGCTCCGAAAGATTTGTTTCTCCAACAGAAGAAGCATGAAACCAAATTGTTGGAGCTTTTTCTAAAAAATTCAAATTTTGAAAAAATCTATTTTTAAAAAAAGTTAAATTCATTTTACGCCTCTATTTTTTCAATATGTTTAGCTATATTTTCACATACCTCTTCTATATTCATAAAACTTGAATCGATTTCTATAGCATCTTCAGCTTTTTTTAAAGGGCTTTCTTCACGAGTTGAGTCCAAATGATCACGAAGTTTTATGGCCGACAATACTTCTTCATAAGTCTCACCTTCTATTCCACGATCAGTGTAATCTTTCACTCTACGACTAGCTCTTTCTTCTGGAGAAGCTACTAAAAATATTTTAAGCTCAGCCTTTGGAAAAACTACTGTTCCAATATCTCTTCCATCTAATATTGCACGTTTACCTTGAGATATTTCTCTTTGAAGATCCACTAATTTTTCTCTAACTTCTTTTATTGCTGCCACTTTAGAAACAATTGCAGTAACTTCTGGAGTTCTAATTTCATTAGATACATCAGTTCCATTTATAAAAAACTGCTCTTGTACTATATTCAATTTTATTTTCATGAGCATTTTCTTCAGTTCTTCACTGTTCTCTAAATTTATATTATTTTTTAACGAATAAAAAGCTACCATTCTATACATAGCTCCTGTATCCAAATATGTCATAAGATATTTTTTAGCTAAAATTTTAGCTATTGTGCTTTTTCCACTTCCTGCTGGTCCATCTATAGCCACTGTTAACGCTTTTATATTTCTCACCTATCCTTGTATTAATATTCCACGCCATTCTTTATCTGCTTTTATCTCTATAATTTCATAGCCAAGGTCTTTTATTTCTTTTACCAAAATATCTAATTTTTCATCTATAATTCCAGATAAAATTATTTTTCCACCTTTTTTTACAACTTTAGAGATATCTTTTAGCAATATCAAAATTACGTCAGCTAAAATATTCGCCACTACATAATCAAATTTTTCGTTTCCTAAATTTGAAATAAGGTCTCCTTTATAAACTCTATAACTTTCTTTTGATATTTTATTTATTTCTAGATTTTCAATAGCTGATTCAACTGCCAATTCATCTATATCCACTCCTACAACTTCTGAAACACCTAACTTTGATCCTACTATCATAAGAATACCTGAACCTGTTCCTACATCTAGTAGTGTCATCTTTTCTTCTGAAAATAATATGTTTTCTTCCATAAGTTTTATACAAAGAGATGTTGTACTATGTGAACCTGTTCCAAAAGCTCTTCCCGGATCTAATTCTATTACTAGCTCATTTTCATCGGGAGTGTACTCACGCCAAGTTGGTTTAACTACAAATCTTTCACTTACTTTTTCAGGATAAAGATAATTTTTCCAAGAGTTTTGATAATCCTCTTCGTCATAAGAATAAATATTCATTTCATAAATCACATCTTCTTTATTTTTAAAAATCTCATTTAATTTATCTTTTATAGCTGTATTTCTTTTAGCAGAATAAAAATTTTCTGGAAAATAAGCTGAAACAGCATTATCTACTTGATAAAACTCTTCTGCATTTTTGTAATAGTCCAAAGGATTTAAATTTTGGAGTGGCTCATCTATTTTTAATCCTGTTGCTCCAAAAGAATAGAATATATCCGAAATTTCTTTTTTAGTTTTTTCTATATCCTCACTTTCAAAAACAACTCTGATCTCATTAACTTTCATCTGCATCTCCTTACATATATTTAATTTCATTTTCTCCAATATTTATACGATTTATGCTTGTGCACTCACCCGTTTCGTCATCTAACTCCACAGATATTCCGTTTATTCTTAAATTTTCTGTTTCTATTTCAAATTTTTGAGGTAAGCTAGTCAAAAATTTAGGAATTATACTTGATGTTTTCGTTCCAATAACTCCTGCATCTGAACCTGTCATTCCAACATCTGTAATATAACCAGTTCCTTCTGGTAGGATTTTTTCATCCGCAGTTTGCACATGAGTATGAGTTCCGTAAAGAACTGATATTTTACCATCCAAATATTTTCCTAGGGCTATTTTTTCAGAAGTTGCTTCTGCATGCATATCTACTATTATAAATTTAGTTTCTTTTCTAAGCTCTTCTACGAGTTCTTTTCCTTTAGTAAAAGGACAATCTATAGGATTCATAAAAACCCTTCCTTGAAGAGAAACTACTGCTATCTTCTGTTTTTTTGAAGTGTTTTGAATTGTATAACCAGAACCAGGAACTCCTACTGGATAGTTGTAAGGACGAAGCAATCTATCATTTCCATCTAAATATGTGTAAATTTCTTTTTTATCCCATATGTGATTTCCACTAGTTATTACATCTACTCCTAATGCGAAAAATTCATCTGCTATTTTAGAAGTAATTCCAAATCCAGCAGCACTATTTTCTCCATTTACAATAATAAAGTCATAATCTCTTTTTTTCTTTGAAATATACTCACTCATTATATCTCTACCTGGTGAACCTACTACATCTCCAATTATTAAAATTTTCATTTTATTCCTCTCTTGACACTTAAAATATAATATATTTATAATTCACTTCGCAATTCTTAGTTTAGGATTCATTTTTTTATCCTTCCTATTATAACACATATCACTAAAGAATATAATACAAAAAAGAAAAAAAAAGCACTCCTAAGAGTGCTGTATTTTTAAATGGTGCCTAGAATAGGATTCGAACCTACGACCGTCCGGGTATGAACCGAATGCTCTAGCCAACTGAGCTATCTAGGCAAATAATGGTGGAGATAAGCGGAGTCGAACCGCTGACCTACGCAGTGCAAGTGCGTTGCTCTCCCAACTGAGCTATATCCCCAAGTGGTACCCCGTAGGGGAATTGAACCCCTGTTTACAGAGTGAAAATCTGTTGTCCTTACCACTGAACGAACGGGGCAAAGTTTTGGAGCGGGAAACCAGGTTCGAACTGGCGACATTCAGCTTGGAAGGCTGACGCTCTACCAACTGAGCTATTCCCGCAGACAAGAATTATGATATCATATTTTTTGTCTTTTGTAAACATTTTTTTGTTTTTTTTTAATTTTTTTTAGCCAATTTATTAACCAGACCTATTCCATCGCCAAAAGGTAAAAGAACAAAATCATGATGCTCATAAAGGTAGTCTATAAAACTATTTAATTTTTTTACGATAGTTTTAAATCTCTTAGGATATTCTTGGTATAAGTAGCCACGGAACATTATATTGTCTATAAATACTATTCCACCTTCGTTTAGAAGCTTATAAGAGTCTTCAAAGAATTTTTGATATTGACCTTTAGAAGCATCTATAAAAATAAAATCAAACTTCTCTGTTAACGTTGGAACAACTTCTCCGGCATCTCCTAAAAGTTGAACTACATTAGTATGACTAGACTTTTTAAAGTTGTTTTCAGCTTCTTTAAATCTCAGTTCATCTATTTCAACAGTCACTAATTTTCCATTTTCCATTGCATTCAACATAACTATTCCAGAATAACCAATAGCAGTTCCAACCTCCAAAATAGATTTAAATTTTGAAGTTTTGACTAAAAACTCTAAATATTTAGCAACTTCTTTAGTTACTATAGGCACATTATGCTCTTTTGCATACTCTTCCATCTCAATTATTAAAGAGTTATTTTCTTTTATTTTATTTATAATATATTCATTTGCTGATTTTAATTCCTCTAACAAAATTTTCCTCCAATGATTTTAATTTTTTTTATGAAGTTTTATTATATAAAAACTGTCTAAAACCTCTTCATTATAATCTATTTGAAAACCTCCGAATTCATCAAAATTCCCTTTAACATTTTCAGGTATTTCAAGCTTCACACTTATAAAATTAGTATGCTCTTTTAAAAACTTGGCCACATTATTGATATTTTCTTCATCTGTAATGGTACAAGTACTATAAATTAAATCTCCATTAACTTTTAAAACTTCACTTGCAGATTCCAATATTTCATATTGAAGTTTAGCCAGTTCATCTATACTTTCTTGATTTTTATTATAAAGTGCTTCTGGTTTTTTTCTTAAAACACCATATCCAGAGCAAGGAGCATCAACTAAAATTTTATCAAATTTCTTTCCTTGAAAAACTAATTTTCTAGCATCCATCTTTACTGGTTTGACAATCTCTACTCCCAGTTTTTTACAATTTTCATCTATAAGTTTTAATTTATGAGCATGAATATCAAAAGCTAAAATTTCACCTTTATTTTCCATACTCTCAGCTAAAACAGCACTTTTACCTCCTGGAGCACTGCAAGTATCCACAACCTCTTCATTTGGTAAAGCATTTAAGTTTTTAGCTGCCAAATAAGAAGATGCATCTTGAACAGTTATTTTTCCTTCTTTAAATTCAGGGGAATTTAGTAAACTTCCAGAATCTACATAATATACTGTTTCTACTTTTTTTATAATCGCAATTTTTTCTTTTTCTAAAAGCTCTTCAAATTCCTGTTCTGAGTATTTTAGTTTATTTACTCTGAAACTGATATAAGGAACAGACTTTATAGACTGTAAGAACTTTTCAGCATCTGCTCCATATTTCTTTTCTACAACTTTAAAAAACCAAATAGGACAAGAATAAAGAATATCTATTTTTCCTTCGGATTTTAAAAATGAAATGTCTTCTTCTTTTTCTCTGATATATCCACGAAGAACTCCATTCATAAATTTTCCTACAGGAACACCAAATTTTTTCTTTGCCAATTCGGTACCTTCCCAAACCACACCACTTTCATCACTTTTCATAAAAGTAAGTTGATAAATGGAAATTCTTAAAAGCTCTTTCATCCAGTCTTTTTTTATAGATTTAACTCTTTTATCTATCATATAATCTAAAAAAATCTCATTTCTAATAACACCATAAAAAACCTCTGTTAAAAATCTTTTCTCCCCTTGAGAAAATGTATTTTTCTTAAAAAATTCTCCTAAAAGTATGTTAGAATACTTTCCTTTTCTATATTCTCTCAATAGTTCAATAGCTTTTAATTTTATGCTCATAACATCTCTCCTATATTACTTTATAAAGTTCATCACTTTCTGGTTCTGATATCTCTTTTTCTATACCGTTTTCTATTAAAACTTTATTTAAATTTTGAGTCAACTCTCCAATAACAAAGCTAATTATATTATTTTTTTTCAAATCACTTTGAAGATTATCTATATTCTCTTCAGCTACAATCATAAGCATAGTTCCACTAGAGATCAGTTTTAAGGGATCTATTTTATAAAAATCACAGATTTTTTTTGTAACTTCTGAAATTTCAAAGCAATCAGCATCTATCTTTGCTCCCAAATTAAAAAGTTCACAAAACTCCCATATACCTCCTAGAAGCCCTCCCTCTGTTACATCATGCATCGCTTTAGAATAATTCCTTCCTATTTTTCCTTCCTCTACCACACTAGTTAAATCTAAAAAATTTTTAGCCTCATCCACTAAAAACTTTCCAAATTTCAATTCTAATTCAAAAGATTTCTCTTCTGCAATTATTCCTGTTCCTTCTATTCCAACTCCTTTAGTAATTAAAAGTTTATCTCCTGAAACAGGGGGTTTTTTTTCAATAAATTGTTTTTTTTCTCCAAGTCCAATTGCAGTTGTGGAAATAACTATTCTATTCACAGCATCTGTTATCTCTGTATGACCACCAAGTATACTAATATTAAGCTTATCACACTGTAGCTGAGCTTCTTTTATTATTCTTTTTAAATTTTCTTTAGGGGTTCCCTCTGGAGCTAAAATAGTTAACATAACTCCCAAAGCTTCATTTCCTGAAGTGGCAATGTCATTGACATTTATATTGATAGCTAGCTTCCCTATTCCTTCTGTAGCTCCTGTAATAGGATCACTAGAAAGATATAAAAGTTTACTTCCTACATCTACTACAGCACAATCTCCACCAATTTCTGGATTACTTAAAACTTCAACTCTGTTATTTTTTATATTATTCAGTACAAGTTCTTTTAAATCTCCTATTTTTAATTTTCCTACTTTCATAAATAGTGCTACACCCCTAAAATAATTTTATTAACTACATAATTATACTATATTTTGTTTTTTTTATCAAAGACAATGTAAAAAAACAGAGTTTCTCCATTATAGATTTTCTCTGTTTTTTATTTTATACTTTATTATTTTTGTTCTGATTTTTTTTTCGAGTCATTTGTTTTATTTTTTATCCATTTTTTAGGAGAATTAGATTTTTTAGTATCTTTTTCTTTGTTCCCCTCTTTTTTTGGATCTCTTCTCACATCTTTTGTATCTTGTTTTATTTCATTTTTTTTCTTTTCAGGTCTTCTTTCAGGTCTTCTTTCAGGTTTTTTTTCTGTTTTCTTATCTGTATTTGATGGTATTATTTCTTCACCAAAAACATTCTCAAACTTTATTTTATTAACTTTAAGTATATCTCTAAGTATTTTTTTATCCTCATAATCTGCAAAAGAGATTACTTTACCGCTTTTATTGGCTCTTCCTGTTCTTCCACTTCTATGTGTAAATGCTTCAGCAGTTCTTGGAAGATCATAGTTTATAACATGAGTTACTTGTGGAATATCAAGACCTCTAGCTGCTATATCAGTTGCAACTAAAATTTTGTATTGAGCAGTTCTAAATCCTTCTAGTGCTTTGTCTCTTTGCCCTTGAGAAAGATTCCCTTGGAAATTAACAGCTGCATGTCCCTTATCAGAAAGTGCTTTACTTAAATTTTTAGCTTTATGCTTACTGTTCATAAAAATAATAATAGATTCTAACTCTTTATTTTCTAAAAGGTCAAATACTTTATTTTTTTTATTCATAGTTTCTATATGATATAAACTATGCTCTATAAGTTTAACTGGATCTTTGTATTCTATCTCTACAACTATTGGACTTCTTAACACTTTTGATGCGAACTCTCTTATTTCTGAAGGCATAGTAGCTGAGAAAAATAGTGTTTGCTTATTTTTAGGTGTTTCTTTTATTATTTTTTCTATATCTTTTAAAAATCCCATATCCAACATATGATCAGCTTCATCTAAAACTAAAATTTCTAATTTAGAAAGAGAAAGTTGTTTTTGATTGATCAAATCTAATATTCTTCCTGGACAACCTACAACAATATCAGCACCTTTATGAATAGCATTTATTTGAGTTTTAGAAGAAACTCCTCCATAAACAGCTACACTTTTCAATCCCGTATTTTCACCAAGTTGCTTTACAGTACTATTTATTTGTTCAGCAAGCTCTCTTGTAGGAGCTATTATTAATGCACGTATTCCTTTTGATCTTGTTTCAAGAAGTTTTTCTAACATAGGTATAACAAAGGCTGCTGTTTTTCCTGTTCCTGTTTTAGCAAGTCCTAGAATATCTTTCCCTTCTAATATAGCAGGAATAGCCTTCTCTTGTATCGGAGTGGCATCAATATAACCAACTGCTTTTATTTGCTTTAATATTTGTTCTTTTAATTTAAACTCTTTAAAATTCATTCTTCTCCAATGTATAATTTATTTTATATATTTTATAATTATATCATACTTATCACATTTAACATATATAAATATTTATCTCCAAGAAATTTCTGCACATTTTCTCGGAGCAGTTCTTTTATATTTTACATCAGGATAACCTACCACCAAACATGAAACGATTTTCCTGTCTTCTCCAATTTCTAAAAACTGTGCTATTTCTTTATTTTGTTGAGCTGCTACTATGAAAAATCCACAATAAACAGCTCCTAATCCTAAAGCATTCGTCATTAGTTCCATATTTCCTGAAGCTAAGTCTCCATTTGTAGAATTTTTAGCTGTCACCACTATAAGAGAAGTTGCATTATAAAAAAGTTTATCTCCTTTTTTAGGATTTTCTTTACAAACTTCATGCATATCTAACCACATTTTTGCATACATTCTCATTTTTTTATCTTCTGAAGTTTCTAGAATTTTTTCACCCATAACTTTTAAAGTTTCCATAGTCATTTCTCTCAATTTAGAAATATCATTTTTTACAACTACATAGCCTACATCTTGACTATTCGTTGCTGTTGGAGTGAATCTTCCTGCCTCTATTATTTTTAAAAGTTTTTCATTTTCTACCTCTTTTTCCTTATACTGTCTTATTGTTCTTCTATATTTTATAAAATTTAAAAGATTTTCAGCACTAATATCAAAACTTTCTTTTTCATATTCAACAACATCTTCCATAGCATACTCATCTGTAACAACAGCTTTTACAGGACATATAGCCACGCAATGTCCACACTTAAAACAAGA
>JBOFFH010000027.1:0-1737 GCA_051648485.1 Fusobacteriaceae bacterium | reverse complement strand
TATCTATTCAGTGTCATATAGACAAAATCTTTTTTTAATCCTAAAGCTTCATACCAACCTAAAAATCCACCTTTTTTGTCGTGTACTAAAATAGCTTGTGCTTCTTTAAAAGCTTCTCCTATTTCCAAAAGTACCTTAGCTGTTCTTTTCATTCCTCTTACAGCTATTTGCTCATATTCTTTAAGCTTTTGCTTTTGCTCTTCATTTATTTCAAATATAGAGTAATCTATTCTTGATTCATATATTTCAAGAAAATCCTCTTGTTTTTCGATAATTACTTCTTTTGTAAGTTCTGTTACTGGAGCTATTCCTTGTCTTGTTACATCTCTTCTATTTTTAAGATTATTGAAAAGAGATTTTTCATTTTTTTTTGTCATTATCCCCATAGCTCCTTCACAAGTTCTATATAGTCTTGAGCTACTCTTGATTTCACATCAAAATCAAATATATCCATTTGACGTGATTGAGCTTTATTTAATGTTGCATCTCTTCTTATTTTTGTTGTAAGAAGTAACTGAGGATATAATTCTTTTATATACTCCACAACTTCGTGTGAAAAACTTTCTCTTGTATCAAATTGTGTTAAAAATATTCCCTTTACAACAAGTTTCTTATTCAGTGCTTTAATTGCTTCTATTGTGTTCATAAGCTCTTCTAATCCTGTAAGAGCGTATGTACTTGTACTTGCAGGTATTATTACTTCTGAACTTGCTACAAGTCCATTGAGTGTAAACAGTGATAAACTTGGTGGACAATCTATAATAACAAAATCATATTTATTTTTTAGTTCTTCTAACTTATTTTTTAAAATACTTTCTCTTGCAATTTTTGAAAATAGTTCCATCTCTGCCCCTGCAAGTCTTATATCAGAACCTAAAAGATCATATCTCTCTAACTTTACTATGCACTCTTTGGCTGTTGCTACTCCTAGCAATAAGTCTTTAATTGTTTTGTCTTCTTTTTCAGGTATAAATCCACTTCCAAAAGTAGTATTACCTTGTGGATCCAAATCTACAAGCAAAGTTTTTTTTCCTAATCTTTTTAATTGACTCGCAACACTTTGGGCTGTTGTACTTTTTCCAACCCCACCTTTAGCATTAACTATACTTACTATTTTCATGTCTACTCCTCCCCATTTATATTCCTATACCTATAATTTTATTTTCTATTTTAAATATATCTTTTTATAAGTTTTTTAAATGTATCTCTTATAAAATCTTTTGTCACGTTTTCACTATTTAAAATAATTTCAACCACTTCTACTTTCAAATTTAATTCTGTATCTTCATCTAAAAAATACATAAAAGCAAAGTTTTTAGCAAAGCTTTGAACTAACTCAGCCATCTCTTTTCTATCTGAAATTATAGAAGAACTTTCATCTTTTTTTATTACTTCATCATTATTTTTTTCCATGGTAACTTTAAAATCTGAATTGCTAGCTTCAATCTCTTTGCCTATAATCACTTTAACTCTTAAATCTTTTTTAACTGGTTCAACTTTTTCTACCACTAAATTTTCAGTTTTCACTAAATCTCTATTCAGTGCTAAATTATCTTTTGTGCCTTTAACAGTTAAGTCTACCATAAGTCCACCTAATAGTGAGCCCATATCTCTTCTTTTTTCACCAGCTTCAACGATTGGTTCAATTTGGATTTTTTCAGGTTGTGACATAGTTTGAGGTTCATTAGATTTTACCACTAATTGACTCTCAATAACCATCTTTTTTCCACTAAAATA
>JBOFFH010000026.1:0-14707 GCA_051648485.1 Fusobacteriaceae bacterium | reverse complement strand
TATTCCTTTATAAAAACTTTCGACTGTAGAAGAACTAAAAAATGTTAAATAATCTACTTTTTTTAATATTTCTTCTACATCTTCTGTTTTTACATCTGTTTTTCGAGTATGATAAGCTACAAACTTTTGAAACTCTCTTCCATATTTTTCTTTCCAAATATTTTCTTCACAAGGAGATATATCTGAAGTTACAACTAATATCTTATCTTTTGGTTCAGTGAACTTCACAACTTCTTCTGCGAGCCTATTCACTGTATATTCCTCCGGAACAAAATCAGGAACTATTTTATATGTCAATAATATCTCTTCTGTTTTTTTTCCTACTACTCCTATTTTCATATGTCCTATATCTCTTAAATCTTTTATTTTTTCCATAAAAAATTTTACTCCATTAGAAGAGTTAAAAAGCAAAGCTGAGTATTTTTTCAACTCTTCTTTATTTACAGTATTTTCAGAAGCATCTATACTTAAAAGAGGTAATTCTTGAACTTCTGCTCCTTCAATTCTAAGCTTTTCACTAATTTCATTATTTTGATTTTTATCTCTTGTAATTAAAATTCTTTTTCCGAAAAGAGGAAGATCTTCAAACCACTTAAACTCTTTTCTAAAGTTAACTACTTCTCCTATAACAATTATAGCAGGTGGAACTATATCCTTGCTTAAACTCACTATATTTTCCAAAGTTCCTACAGTTACTTTTTGATCCGTTGTTGCTCCTTTTTCTATTATTCCAACAGGAGTTTTTTTAGATTTTCCAAACTTTATTAAATCTTCTGTTATTAGCGTCAAATTCTTTATTCCCATTAAAAATATCAAAGTTCCCTCTAGTTGTGCAATAGTTTTAAAATCGTGCCATTCACCATTTTCAGCAGTATGTCCTGTAAATACATGAAAAGATCTAGCTATACCTCTATGAGTTACTGGAATTCCTGCATATTCTGGAACTGCTATACTTGAGCTTATTCCTGGTATTATTTCAAAAGGAATATTATGCTCATTTATAGCTTCTAATTCCTCCCCTCCTCTTCCAAAAACAAAAGAATCTCCACCTTTAACTCTAGCTACTATTTTGCCTTCTAGAGCTTTCTCTACTAAAGTTTTATTTATCTCACTTTGAATAGTTCCACCCTCTGTATTGCCTTTCCCTAAATATATTAATTCAGCATTTGATTTAGCTAATTTCAATACTTTTGGATCTATCAATCTATCATAAATTATACAATCACTATTTTCTATTACTCTTTTAGCCTTCAAAGTCAATAAATCTATACTTCCACATCCAGAACCTATCAAATATACTTTTCCTTTATGCATTTATTTGCTCCTTTATTTTCAATGCTAGCTCTTGGGCTATTTCTACACCTAACTTTTCATCTCTCAATATTTCCGCCTTATACATTTTTCCATCTTGGCAATATATTCCACTTAAAAGGATTTTATCCGACAGTATCTCACCACTGCACCCCATAGGAGTATGACAACCACCATCAAAAATTTTAGAAAATTCTCTTTCTATTTTAACAACTTTTTCAACTTTGGGATTATGAATTGTTTTTAAAATATTTAATATTTCAAAATCATTCTCTCTCGACTGTATATAAAGAGCTCCTTGAGCTGGTGCTGGCATCATTTTTTCATGGCTCAAAAATTCTGTTATTTTATTTTTCAATCCTACTCTTATAAGGCCTGCTGCTGCTAGAATTATTCCATCATATTGACCTTCTTCGAGCTTTCTTAAACGAGTGTGGATATTTCCTCTCAACTGTTTTATCTCCAAATCAGGTCTTAACTCTTTTAGTGCCATAGTTCTTCTTAAAGAACTTGTACCAACTACTGAATTTAAAGGTAACGCTTCTAAAAAAAGTCCTGATTTTGAAATGAATACATCTCTATTATCTTCACGATCTGGAACAGCTCCTAAAACTAAACCAGGTGGAGAAATTATTGGCATATCTTTCATAGAGTGCACAGCTATATCTATTTTTTTATCTAAAAGTTCTTGTTCAATCTCCTTAGTAAAAAAGCTTTTTAAAGATTTGTCACTGTTATTCCAGTTGCTAACCAAGTCTTTATCTCCACTTGTAACTATAGTTTTTATTTCTATATCTAAATTAGAATTTTTTTCTAAAATAAGATTTTTAATCATTTCACTTTGAGATAAAGCTAAAATGCTTCCTCTACTTCCTATTATTACTTTCTTTTTCATTTTATACCCCCTGCTTATATTTATACCATTTATTCAAAAGTTCTATTTGCTCATCTATTAAATAGCTGTATTCAATTAAAACATTGTCTCTATTACCTAAATTTTCATTATGTACTTTCCAAAGATTATCCAAATTATATAAATCTACATTTGGTAAATCTCCTAATTTTTCATCTATATCTCGAGGTACCGCTAAATCTAAAAATGTATGTTTATCTTTTTTTAACATCTCTTCGATTTCTTCGGCTTTTAATATATAATGAGGAGCTGATGTAGCTGAAATTACTACATCACTTTCTAAAATTGCGGTTAACTTGTCCTTAAAGTCTATCATTTTAACATCCAATGCTTCCTTTATTTCCAAAGATTTATGCTGAGTTCTATTTGTAACAGTTATATCAATTACTCCCTCTTTTTTTAAAAGTTTAGCAATAGAAACAGACAAATCTCCAATTCCTAAAAGTAGCACTTTTTTATTTTTTAAATCTTTCACTTGTTTTTTTATGAATTTCATGGAGATTGCTTCCAAAGAAAGAGCATTATGACATATTTTACTTTTATTTCTAAATTTTTTGCCTAACTCTATGCCCTTGTTAAAAATAACATTTAATTCAGTTGTTGTTCTCTTTTTTTCTAAAGAAATTTCAAAAGCTTTTTTTATTTGAGATAAAATTTGATCCTCTCCTTTTATCACAGATTCAAATCCACAAATAACTTCAAAAAAATATTTCACTCCTTCCCTTCCTAATTTAAAAAATATATCCTCATTGACAAAATTTTTTTTCAATGATTCTAAACTAAATTTTTCTTCTAGTTCTAAATACATTTCCGATCTTAAACAAGTAGAAAGTTCTATATATCCAGTTATTTTCCCCTCTTGATAAAGCTGTTCTATTATCTCTAGGGGGTTTTTCCGAATGAATTCTTCTCTTTTTTTCAAATCATACTGTTTATGTGTTATTCCTAATACTATAAATTTTTTTAAATGCATAGTTGCTAACCTCATTTTTTATTTTTTCACTATTTTGTTTTAATTTAATTATACAACTCAAACATATTTCTTACAACATATAATTTTGAAAAATCAGATTATCTTTCAGTCCAAATATAAAAAAGATTGAACAATGAGATTTAAGCTCAATATCCAATCTTTTTTATGGTTATTAATATGCTAATTCAAATTTCTTAAGATCTTCTTCCACAGTTGTTATACCAGAAATTCCAAAATTTTCCACTAAAACTTTTACTACAGTAGGAGATAAAAAAGCTGGTAACGTTGGTCCTAAGTGAATATTCTTAACTCCTAAATATAAAAGAGCTAGAAGAACTATTGCAGCTTTTTGTTCATACCAAGCTATATTATAAACTATTGGAAGTTCATTTATATTCTCAAGTCCAAAAGCTTCTTTAAGAGCTAAAGCTATTACTACTAATGAGTAAGAGTCGTTACATTGTCCGGCATCTAAAACTCTTGGTATTCCACCAATATCTCCTAAAGGTAATTTTAAATAACGGAATTTAGCACAACCAGCCGTTAAAATAACTGTATCCTTAGGAAGGTTTTCTGCAAACTCTTCATAATATTTTCTATCATTCATTCTACCATCACAACCTGCCATAACTATAAATCTTTTTATAGCTCCAGATTTAACTGCTTCTACAATTTTATCAGCTAGTTGTAAAACTTGGTTATGAGCAAATCCTCCATTTACAGTTCCTTTTTCTATTTCGATAGGTGGTTGACATTTTTTAGCAAGTTCTATAATTTCAGAAAAATCTTTGTTTCCAAATTTGTCCAACTCTATATGTTTACATCCTTCCATTCCAGAAGAGTTAGTTGTAAATACTTTACCTATATAACTACTCGATTTGGGTGCTGATTCTCTAAACGCATATGGAACTATACAGTTACTTGTAAATAAAACTGGTCCATTAAAAGTTGTAAATTCTTTATCTTGATGCCACCAAGATCCACCATAATTTCCACGTAGATTTTCATATTTTTTAAAAGCTGGATAATAATTTGCTGGAAGCATTTCAGAATGAGTGTAAACATCTACTCCTGTACCTTTAGTTTGCTCTAAAAGTCTTTCCATATCTTTTAAATCATGACCTGAAATAAGAATTCCTGGATTAGCTCCAACTCCAATATTAGCTTGTCCTGCTTCAGGGTGACCATAAGATTCAGTGTTAGCTTTATCTAAAAGTGCCATAGCTTTTACACCGTACATACCAGTATCTAAAACTAATTGAATAAGCTCAGGCACTGTTTTGTTTGGATTTTCTATATCTATTAAAGCTTTTTCTAAAAAAACACTATTATCTTCATTTTCATATCCTAAGTTAGCAGCATGCTCCAAATAAGCACAAAGCCCTTTAAGTCCATAAGTTACTGTTTCTACTAAAGAACGTCTGTCTTCATCCGTATTTCTTAAGACTCCAACATCTTCTGCAAATTCTAAAGCTTTTTCAAAATTTAAAATTATTTCTTTAGGTTGAAAAAGGTGAGCATAATAACCCTCTATTTCTAATCCTTTTTCTAAACATTGAGCGTATAAAGAATCTCTTAATTCTACACCTTCTTCTGCTAAAGAATAAAGTTTTTTAGCATCAAAGTTTGCATTAGTTATAGTTACAAAAAGAGTATTTATTACATAGTAATCTACTTTAGTGTCTTTTATTCCTAAATGACGAAGTTTACTGTTGCAAACAGATATTCCCTTTGTTAAATAAACTAATAAATCTTGAACTTTAGCTTCTATTGGAAGTTTTCCACAAACTCCTCTTACAGTACAGCCGGTGTTTTTTGCTGTTTCTTGACACTGATAACAAAACATACTCATAGTTCCCTCCTAATAAAATTAACCTTTTAATTAACTTAGATATTACTATCTTTATACAAATTTTATTCTTTTTTTCCTTTCTTATATTTTTTATAATTCTTAATATTCAAAAAAAATGTTTTTACGTGACTTAAGTCACGGTTATTTTTGTTTTTTTTAAGTTATAATTCAATGTCTATAGTAATTATAAAGGAGGATTTATTTATGTTAAAAGATGTTGTTGAAAAAGTTGCCTGTCTTGGTGCAGGAAAAGTCTCTTATTTAAAGAATAGTTTATCTAGATATTTTGTAATGTCTTCACTGGCTGGATTTTTTGTTGGTCTTGGAATATTACTTATTTTTACAATCGGAGGATTAGCTGCTCCTGTTATTGGACCTCTTGGAGCTAGACTTCTTATGGGAGTTTCATTTGGGGTAGCTTTAAGCTTAGTTATAATGGCTGGAAGTGAACTTTTCACTGGAAATAATTTAGTTTTGACTATTTCTTCTTTAAAAGGAAAGACTTCTTGGAAGGACACTTTTTTTCTTTGGATAGTTTGCTATTTTGGAAATTTTTTTGGTTCTATTGTCTGTGGATATCTTTACTACCTAACTGGATTAACAAAGCATTTTATTCCTGGAGCTGAATCTGTTAACAAGTTTTTCATTGCTACGTCTATAGCAAAAGGAAGTGCTCCTTTTTCAGATCTATTTTTTAGAGGAGTTCTTTGTAATATTTTAGTCTGTTTAGCTGTTTGGTGCGGAATCAAAATGACTTCTGAATCAGGAAAACTTATAATGACTTGGTGGTGCTTATTTGCTTTTATCACTATAGGTTTAGAGCACAGTGTTGCTAATATGACAATTTTCTCTGTGGCAATTTTTCAAGATCCAGCTTTTATTATTCCTATGTTTAAAAATTTAATTCCAGTAACTCTTGGAAATATGGCTGGTGGAATAGGTTTAGGAGCTGCTTATTACTTTTCTTCAAACAAAAATTAGGAGGATTTTATGAAAAAAGTTTTTACAAATGGAGAGTTTAATTCTATCGTTAACTCTCTTTCTAAGGAGTATGACATCTATGCCCCTATAACTTTGCCTTATAAGGGAACTTTTTCAGATACAAACCTTGTCAAATACGGTAAAATTTCTTCTTTAGAAGAGATCAATTTAAAGGATAAGTCTCACTTTTCAGCTAAAGAGATAATACTTCCTATCACTCAAACTTTATTTTATTTTACAGAAAAAGAGTATATAAAACCTGAAATAGATACTAAGAAAATTTTAATTCTTCTTAGAAGTTGTGATTTGCACTCTGTTAATCGTTTAGATAATATCTATTTAAACAATAAATTTTCAGATGCATACTATTCTGAAATGAAAAATAAAATTAAGTTTGCAGTTATTGGTTGTCCAGGACAAGGTTGGAACAGTTGTTTCTGTGCCTCTATGGGAACAAATACAACAGACTCTTATGATTTAGGTTTTACTTTTAAAGAAAATGAAATATATGTAGATATAAAAAATGAAGAGTTTTCAGAAAGTTTTTCATCTGGTACAGAAAAAGATTTTAAAATGGAATTTGTAGAAGAAAACATTGAAAAAGTTAATGTTCCTGAAAATTTAGAACTTTCTCAAGTCGTTGATTTAGAAATGTGGAGAGATTATGACAGATGTATCGCTTGTGGTCGTTGTAATTTTGTTTGTCCAACTTGTACTTGTTTTACAACTCAAGATGTTTTTTATAAAGAGAACGAAAAGAATGGAGAGCGTAGAAGAGTTTGGGCTTCATGTCATGTGGACAAATTTACTACTATGGCTGGAAATCATGAATTCCGTAAAAAAACAGGTGATCGTATGAGATTTAAAGTTATGCATAAAATTTCTGACTATAAAAAAAGATTCGGTACCCATATGTGTACAGGCTGCGGTCGTTGTGAGGATGCTTGTCCTGAATATATTTCATACATTAATTGCATCAATAAATTAAATAAAAAGGTAGGTGACATCAATGAATAATATATATATGCCTAAAGCTTCTAAACTTTTAAGTATTCATCAAGAAAGTGAAATCGAGTGGTTATTCCGTGTTGAAACTGATATCAAACCTCTTCCAGGACAATTCATTCAAGTTTCTTTACCTAAAGTAGGAGAAGCTCCTATATCTATAGCTGGTTTTAACCATGAAGAAGGATGGATAGAGTTTTTAATTAGAAAAGTCGGTAGAGTTACAGATGTTCTTTTTCAACTCGTTCCTGGTGACAATATGTTTTTAAGAGGAGCTTATGGAAATTCATTTCCTATGGAAGAATATCAAGGTAAAAATTTAATTATCGTTGCAGGTGGAAGTGGAACAGCTCCTATAAGACCTCTTATACAAAAATTTGTCAAAGACAAAGATACTAATCTTGATTTACTTTTTGGTTTTAAAGACACTGATTCTATTCTTTTTAAAAATGAAATGATGCATTGGAGACACCAAACTTCTATGATATTAACAGTAGATAAAGGCTGTGGAATAGATGGAGAATGTGTTGGAATGGTCACAGAATATATCCCTCATATGAAATTAGTAGAAGATTTTAGCAAATTAGAAGTTGTTATTGTTGGCCCTCCTATGATGATGAAATACTCAGCACTAGAATTCTTAAAACTTGGAATTCCTGAAGAAAAAATATGGGTTTCTTTTGAAAGAAATATGTCTTGTGCTGTTGGAAAATGTGGACACTGTAAAATAGATGAAACTTATATCTGTTTAGAAGGACCTATATTTAATTATAAAAAAGCTAAAACACTTTTAGATTAGGAGGAAAAAATGGCTTTAGAGTTAACAAGAAAATCATTCACTAAAAATGCATATAGAATTACTAAAGAAAGAAATAAAACTGCCCTAAGAGTTCGTGTTCCTGGTGGTGAAATTACAGCTGAGCTTTTACTTAAAGTTTCAGAAATTGCTGGTAAATATGGAAATGGAAAAATTCATATTACGACTCGTCAAGGTTTCGAAATTAAAGGACTCGACATTAAAGATATCGATGCAATCAATAAAGAAATTCAACCTTTAATTGATGGTTTTGGAATAAACCAACCTAATGGAGCTGGAAATGGTTATCCTGCTGCAGGAACTAGAAATATTACAGCTTGTATTGGAAATTCAGTTTGCCCGAAAGCTCAGTACAACACTACTGAGTTTGCAAAAAAAATAGAAAAAGAAGTTTTCCCTAGTGATTTTCATTTTAAAATTGCTTTTTCAGGGTGTCCTAATGATTGTATAAAATCTCGTATGCATGACTTTGGAATTACTGGTATGACTTTACCTAAATATGAAACTTATCGTTGTGTATCTTGTGGTGCTTGTGTTAAAAAATGTAAAGGACTTTCAACAGGAGCTTTAAGTGCTGAAAACTATAAAGTAGTAAGAGATCATGAAAAATGTATCGGCTGTGGAGAATGTGTCATTAACTGTCCAAGTGCTGCTTGGACAAGAGATGAAAATAAATACTATAGATTTGCAATAATGGGAAGAACAGGAAAGAAAAATCCTCGTTTGGCTGAAGACTGGATTCTTTGGGCTGACGAAGAAAGTCTTGTAAAAATAATCAAAAATACTTATGAATATGTTAAAGAACATATAAATAAAACTCTTCCTAAGGAGCATATTGGATATATTGTTGATAGAACAGGTTTTGTAGAATATCGTAAGTGGGCTTTAAAAGATGTAACCTTAAACTCTTTAGCTTCAGTTCGTTCAATGATTTTCTGGGATGGTATAACTTATCCTGGAGCAGAAGATGATCTAGGACTTTAATATGAATTTAAAAGAATTTCGAATTTTTAATGAAGTATCTGAAGAGTGTTTAAGAGAAATCATGGAAACTTCTGCTATTCTTGAATTTTCTAAAAAACAAATTATTTTTTTAGAACACAGAAATATTAATCAAATTTATTTTATATTGCATGGAAATGTAGTGCTTTACAGAGAAAATTTAAATGGAAAAAGAAAAATTATTTATATGATAGGTGCAGGAAACTTTATAAATGAAGTGGTCATTGATGGAACTAAATCTTCTATTAGTTGCGATTCATTTGACCATTGCAAATTTCTTGCTATTCCGGTTGAACAAATTAAAATTTTAATTTTCAAATATCCAGAATTCGGAACTATTTTTTTAAACTCAATGAGTAAAAAAATTAGAAGATTGTACAGACAAATCAAAAACTCTAGTATTATCTCTATAGAAAAAAAAATAGCTGCTAAACTTTGGAAATTATCTCAAGACTATGGAAAAACACTTGGTGAATGGACAAATTTCAGTATAAAGATAAACAACACTTTACTGGCTGAAATGCTCGGAACCAATCGTGAAACTGTCTCTAGAGGTATGAAAAAACTCATCAACGAAGGAATAGTTTCTTATGGTTTAATTTATAATAGCAAAGAGCTTATTGTTAAAAGTGATGCTTTAAAAAAATTCTATAAAAAGTAATAAAAAAATGGAGAAAAAAATTTTCTCCATTTTTTTATCTATTTTTCTTCATTTTCTTTTAAATCTAGTTTTTCTTCTTGATGTTCTTCGTTTTGTTTTTCTAACTTTTCTAACTTTTCTATCATTTCTCTAGAAAACATACACATAAAAATCCTCCTTTAATCCTACTTATATAAATTTAACTTTAATTTTGCTAAAAGTCAATAATGATCCCCATAAAAAAATTCTTTGTCTTGACTTTTATTTGCACATATATTATACTAATTGTTAATATACATAAAATATAGACAGATAAATTGATATAACGCTCATATAAGTTTGGAAATATGGTCCAAAAGTTTCTACAGTCTCACCGTAAATGAGATTACTATGGGTAGATGATACTTTTTTTTAAGTATAAATTCTATCCCAATACATAGAGTTTATACTTTTTTATTTTCTAAAAAGGAGGATTGATATGAAAAAAATTTTAGAAAGACATTTTAAAATTAAAGAAAGACATAGTACATTGAAACAAGAAGTAATCGGTGGAGTAACTACATTTATGACAATGGCTTACATAATTTTTGTAAATCCTGCTATTTTGAGTGATGCTGGAATGGACCGTGGAGCTCTTATTACAGTCACTACTCTTTCTGCAGCAATGGGAACTCTTTTAGCAGGTCTTTTTGCCAATGTTCCTTTTGCTTTAGCACCAGGTATGGGACTTAATGCATTTTTTACTTACTCATTAGTAATAGGCCGTGGTGTTCCTTGGGAAACAGCTTTAGGAATAGTTTTCTTATCAGGAGTTTTCTTTCTGATTCTATCTTTAGGAGGAATCCGTGAAAAAATAGCCAACGCTATACCACTTTGTTTAAAAATATCTGTAACTGGTGGAATTGGACTTTTTATAGCCTTTATAGGTCTTAAAACCCTTGGAATAGTTACTCATAACCCAGCTACTTTAGTTGGTATATCTACTTTTACTCCAGAAATTTTAATAGGTGTTTCTGGATTATTTATAGCTGTAATTTTAGAAATAAAAAAAGTTAAAGGTGGAATTTTAATAGGAATAGTTTTTTCTACATTAGTTGGAATGTTAACTGGATACGCTGAAATTCCAAAATCTATTATTTCTTTACCTCCTAGCATAGCCCCAATAGCATTTAAATTGGATATCTTAGGTGCTTTGAAACTTTCTTTGTTAGGCCCTGCATTTTCATTTATGTTTGTAGATTTATTTGATTCTTTAGGAACACTTATTGCTTGTTCTAAAGAAATAGGTCTTACAGATAGAAAAGGAAAAGTTAAAGATTTAGGAAAAATGCTTTATACAGATGTTATTTCAACTATTTTTGGTGCAATTTTAGGTACAAGTACAGTTACAACTCTTTCTGAAACAGCAGCAGGAATAGCTGCAGGTGCTCGGACAGGATTGGCTTCAGTTGTAACAGCAATGCTTTTTTTATTGGCACTTTTCTTTACTCCAATTGTAGGTGTAGTTCCAGCTTATGCAACTGCTCCAGCTCTTATAATAGTGGGGGTATATATGTTTAGAAATATCTGTGAACTTGATTTTTCAGATTTCAAAACAATGTTTCCAGCTTTTATAACAATAATTATGATGCCATTAACTTATAGTATAAGTATCGGACTAGCTTTAGGATTTATTTCTTATATTGTAATTCATTTAGGGACAGGGGATTACAAAAAAATAAATCCAACTCTTTATTTTATAGGTGCCTTGTCTATTTTAAGTTTAGTAGTTTAATAATAAAATACCCTAGGAGGAAATTATGTCTATAAATACAAAACAGTACCACGAAGAACTTATTAAATCTATTATAGAAAATATTCAAATACCGAGTGTAGAAGGAACCCCAGAACCTGGAATGCCTTTTGGATCTGGACCAGCCAGAGCTTTAGAAAATGCTTTAGCATTAGGAAAAAAACTTGGATTTAATGCCACTAATTTAGATAATTATGTAGGATTTGTTGAAGTAGGAGAAGGAATTGATATCGTTGGTATTTTAGGTCATGTCGATGTAGTTCCTGAAGCCGAAGGATGGGATTTTCCACCATACTCTGGAACGATCCACGAAGGTTACCTATACGGAAGAGGTGTTTCAGATGACAAAGGTCCTATCATCACAGCTATGTATGCTCTGAAGGCTTTAGTAGATTCAGGAGTTAAACTAAATAAAAGAGTTAGAATAATTTTAGGTGCCAATGAAGAAACTGGATTCGGATGCATGACTCACTATGTAAAGCATGCTGAACCTGTAACAGTTGGATTTACTCCAGATGCTTCTTTTCCTGGAATTCATGGAGAAAAAGGAATTCTTCAACTTCAACTATCTTCTAACAATATAAAAGAAACAGGAAGTTCAAAAATAATCTCTTTAAAAGGTGGAGCCGCTAGAAATTCGGTTGCAGATAGAGTTACTGTTAAAATAGAAAATGGAAATTTAGAAGAAGTAAAAAAATGTATGGAAACTACTTTTAAGGAAAATTCTATAAAATATGTTTCTACTTTAGAAAATGGAATTTTATCTATAGAGGTTCATGGAAAATCAGCTCACGGTGCTTATCCTCATTTAGGAATCAATGCTATTTCTCATCTCATGAATGCCCTTTATAATGCTAAGGTTTCTCCTGAACTTACTAAATTTTATATGGAAAATATAGGTCTTGCTATTGACGGTTCTAACTGGGGAGTCGATTTAACTGATAACTATGGAATTTTAACTATGAACATAGGAATTATAGAGTACACTTCTAAAAATTTTAAAATGTCTATAGATATTCGTTACCCTATATCTAAAGTTTTAGATGAGGTTATGACTCTTTTAAACAAAAATATTGATGATTCTAAATTTAAATTAGATATTTTAGCCCATAAAGATCCTATTTATTTTGAAATTGATAGTCCTTTAATCACTGCTCTTTCTAAAGCTTATCAAAAAGTAACTGGTGATACGCAATCTAAACCAGAAACAACTGGTGGTGGAACTTATGCAAGAGCTATGAAAAATGTTGTAGCCTTCGGAGGAACTTTTCCAGGTTTTGAAGAAAATCCTCATCAACCCAATGAAAAAGTTTTAGTAGAAAACATTTATAAACAATTGGATATCTATGTTGAAGCCATATTGAATCTTTTAGCTTTATAATTTTGAAAAACCAGTTTATCACTGGTTTTTTTTATTGGTTTCATTAATTATACTTATTCATTTTTTAAATTATAGTTTGACTTATTCGATTATCTATTATACAATATTCTGTAAAAGTCTTTTGTACTTTTGTTTTAATATAATCCTGTAATATGGGCAGGAGTTTCTACAAGTCACCTTAAATGACTTATTATTAGGAGGTTTTAAAATGGAAAAAATCGTAACACCGCAACAAAAAAAGGGATTGCTAAGTATCCTAGACAATTATTTTAAACTTAGTGAAAATCATACATCAGTCAGTACAGAAATCACTGCTGGAATTACAACATTTATGACCATGGCTTACATTTTAATTGTTCAACCCATGTTTATGAATGCTGCTGGAATGGATACTAAAGCTGTAACTATCGTTACTGCTATTTTATCTGCCGTTTTTTCAATAGCTATGGGGCTTTATACCAATAGACCTTTTGCTATGGCACCAGCCATGGGTGGTAATGCTTTTTTAGCTTATACCCTTGTAGCAAGTGGGGCTGTAACTTGGGAAGTTGGTATGGGAATGGTTTTTCTTTCTGGAATAGGATTTCTTCTTTTAACTATCTTTGGACTTCGTGAAATAATAGTAACAGCAATTCCAAAAAATTTGAAGTTTGCTATTGGGGTTTCAGTTGGATTTTTTATTGCCATGGTAGGATTTAAAAATGGAAATATTATGAGTATTTCTAATGGAACAATATCTATGGGAAGTTTATCAAATCCAAATACAATACTTTCTCTTATTGGATTAGTTATTACAATATCACTTGTTTTGAATAAAGTTCGTGGTGGAGTACTTATTGGAATTTTAGTCACAACTCTTTTAGGAATCCCTATGGGAATAACTCAAATTCCTACAAGTTTTTTCTCAATGCCACCTTCAATTATGCCTATAGCTTTTAAACTAGACATAATGGGAGCTTTAAAGTGGAGTTTTTTCCCACTTATTTTCACTTTCTTTGTTGGAGATTTTTTTTCTACTTTAGGAACTCTTTTAGGAGTTTCAGCTAAAGCTAATCTTTTAGATGAGGATGGAAATCTTCCTGAAATAGATAAACCGTTTTTAGTTGATTCTATTGCTACCATTTTTGGAGCTATACTAGGTTCAACTACAATTACAACTTTCCTTGAATCAGCTGCAGGAGTTGAAGAAGGAGGTCGTACAGGTCTTACTGCTATCTCTACTGGGATTTGCTTTGCACTTACAATATTTATAACACCTATCGTTTATATAATTCCTTCTGCTGCTACGGCACCAGCACTTATTTTTATAGGAATTCTTATGATGACTAGTATGAAATATATAGATATGGAAGAGATGACTGAGTTTGTTCCTGCTGTTATCACAATTATGTTTACTGTTTTCACTGATAACATGGCAACAGGAATGAGTATAGGTATTCTTTCTCATGTAATAGTTAAAATTGTAACTGGAAAATATCGAGAGCTTAATGCTCCTATTATTTTTCTGAGTATTCCGCTTATTGGGTACTTTATACTTTTATAAAACTGAAGGGTTGCCAGATGGCAACCCTTCAGTTTTATTTTTTACCTAGCTTTCCAACCTTCTATTGTCTCCTGCTCTATTAAGTTTTCTATCTCATCATTTTCTTCTAAATCACTAAATATCATATTTACAACTTTATTATCATCTTTAATTATAGTTATAGAGTATTTATCTTCCAATATTTTATAAAATCCATGTTCTAAAACTCTATATACTGATTTTACCTCTTTATTTTGTTTTTCTTCTATCATACCTAAATCTTCTTTAGAAATAATTTCTAAATTTTCCGGATTGAACTTGACATAAAATTTACCTAAAGAGGCTATAAACTCATCTCCTCTTTCTTTAAAAAATTCACGATTTACTTTTTTCATATTTCCTCCATGTCTTTTTTCTTTTTAGTATAACACAATTAAAAAAGTAAATAAATGATTAATTGAAAAAACCTTAATACTAAAATTTCAGTATCAAGGTTTTAAATTTAATTTTTTAATTAT
>JBOFFH010000025.1:0-2270 GCA_051648485.1 Fusobacteriaceae bacterium | reverse complement strand
CTCGTTATTTTATATTTTTTTTCTAAACCTTGAGACAATAAAACTTCAAAAACAGCTGCTTCATACTCTTCTAATTGTTCTTGTTCTCTTTTTCCAGTTTTATAATCTATTATTTGAATTTCCCCTATCTCTACATCTTTAAAAGTTTTTATCATCATTCTATCTATTATTTTTAATTTTCCATTCAATTTAATTTCATACTCTTTATGAATAAAATCCCATTTTTTTGAGAATACTTCACTGTATTTTCTTAAAGATTCTATAAATTTTTCAGATTTGAAAATATTTTTTAATTTTTCAAATCCTAGTTCAACCCCATATTTTGAAAGAGTTTTTATTTCAGCAGCTTCCAATTCCTCTTTTTCTAAATAATTTATATTTTCTAGAAAATAGTGAACAGCTGTTCCCATAAGAAGATTCTTTTCATTCTCTATTTCTGTATTTTTTAATTGTTCACTTTGTGAAATATAATTCAAGCTCAATGTTTCAGGGTCAATCAAATTCGGTGATAAATCAATTTTCATTAATTCTAATTTGTTTTGATCTTCATTTTTTTCATGAACAATAACTTCTCTCATAAACTCTCCTACAGAGTTTTCCATAAGTAGTAAGGCTTCTTTCAAAATACTATTTTCTTTTTCACCTGCCAATATTATAAAAAGATTTTGTTTGGCTCTAGTCAATGCAACATACCAACCATTTATCTCTTCCTGAAGTTTTTTTATCTCTTTTTCAGAGATGAATTCGTATCTTTTTAAAACTGATTTTGTTTCTAAAGTTTTTTTATGAGAGTTATTTAAAATTAAAAATTCTTTAAGATATTTATACTCATCATCTAATTGAATATTAAAACTCATTTTATTTTTATCCGGTGGTGTTTTTTTAGGATTGTGTAAAAAGAAAACTGTGTGGTACTCCAATCCTTTAGAGGCATGAACCGTAATAAGAGTTACTGCGTTTTTATCTTCTACACTCACTTGAGAAAACATTGGATTGTTGCTATTTGTTTCTCCAGCTTTTACCAGTTCAGAAACAGTTTCGAACCCCTTACATATTTCTAAAAATTTATAGTAGTTTTTTATATCTCCAACACTTTTATACAGTTCCATTGTCCCAAAACTTTTGAAAATTTCGATTATAAAAGGTTCTATCTCACCTTCTGAATCATGATATAGTTTTTTTAAAGATTTTATTTTATCCAATAACTCTTTTAACTGATGTTGTTCCTCATTTTTTAATTCCATTCTTTCTAGATCTAAATTTTCTGACTCATGGCAGTTCAAATAACTTTTTATGGTTTCTTTTTGAGTTAAAAGATATTTTAAAGAGTCCATCTGAAGTTTTATCAAATCTCCTCTTAAAAATTCTAAAAGAGAAAAATAGTCATCTAATGCAAAATATTTTAAAAGTCTATATAGCGAGATATTGGCTCTGTGCTTAAAAATATTGCTGTTAGATTTTAAAGTGTAAGGAATACGGTTGTCTGAAAGTTTTACACCCATTTCTTCTAACTCTTTAGAGGTTCTGCCTATTATAGCTATATCTTTATAATCTCCATCGAATTTAGATTTTAAAATTTCTACCACTTTCTCTAAATAATCTTTATATTCTTCAGCTTTTTTCTCCACAGTCAGATCAACTATTTCAACATAAGAATTTTCATTTTTTATAGATTCAACATCTTTAAAATTCCAACTACTATTGAATTTTATTTCTTTTTCTTCGTAAATTTTTGAAACATTCATAAAGATTCTATTTGTAAAATCTATTATATTTTTTTTACTTCTATAGCATATTTCTAGATTTTCTTCACTTCCTGATATTATTCCTGAAAGTTTTTCAAAAAGTTCTTTTTCTCCACCACGCCAACTATATAAACTTTGTTTTTCATCTCCTACAAAAAAAGCTGTTTCAGATATTTCAGCAATCCCACTTAAAAGTTTCCATTGAAGTATACTTGTATCTTGAAACTCATCTATAAAAAATACTTTAAAATCACTGTCAAAAAGTTCTTTAAAATATTCTGTTATTTTTTCACCTTCAAAAAGATTAAGCTCTGAATTTTTATAGTGAATGTATGTGTAAGTGCTTATATCATTAAAAGTCAGTTTCCCTTCTTTTATTTTTATCTCATCATAAGCTCTATATAGTTCCTCTATAAATCCTAAAACTTGATTTTCATAAGGTAACATTTTATTATTATAAATTTCTGTCACTATCTTTTCTCTTAAAATTTCTGTAAGATCTAACATCTCTTCAACTATCTCTAC
>JBOFFH010000024.1:0-1703 GCA_051648485.1 Fusobacteriaceae bacterium | reverse complement strand
GCAACCTCTTCCCAAGATCCAGCGGGTCTCAGTGGTGAATGAGGATTATTCTTTTCACTATGAACCATTCCTATTGTTCCCCCTGTATTTATAATCAAAACTTTATTCAGCATAATTTCTCCCTTTATATTTTTTTCTCTATTAAGATTATACTTTTTTTTTTTCAAAATACAAGAAAGATATTTTATGGTATAATTGTTAAGAGGTGGAAAAATTATGAAAGATAACATAGCTCTCATTGGCTTTATGGGAAGTGGAAAAACAACTATAGGAAGACAGTTAGCTAAAGCCTTAGAAATGAAATTTATAGATATAGATAAAATGATTTCTATGAAAGAGAAAAAAACTATCCCAGAAATATTTCAAGAAAAGGGTGAACTCTATTTTAGAATTTTAGAAAGAGAAATAATCGAAGAGGAATCTCGTGAAAATAACATTGTAATAGCCACAGGTGGTGGAGCTATTGTAGACAATGAAAATATTAAAAATTTAAAAAAAAGTTCATATGTAGTATATTTAAATACTTCTTTGGAATGTATTTACGAAAGGGTAAAAAATGGTAAAAATAGACCTCTTTTGAACGATGTGGAAAACCTTTTATCTACTATTGAAGAGCTACACTCTAAAAGAGCTTGGCTTTATGAAATTTCATCTGATTTTAAAATTAAAATAGAGATAAATTCCAATATCTATGATACTGTCGATATAATTAAAGAAGCATATATACAAAGTTAATGAGGTTTTGCAAAATAAAGAAGGACAACTACCTTTTTCGAGGTAATTGTCCTTCTTTATTAATTTTTTTCAAAAATATCTATATTTACTTCTAAAGTTATTGCCAATTTATCCAAAGCAAAAAGCTTTTCTACTCCATTTTGTGGACTTCTCCATCTATATGGAGTCATATTGAAAAGGTTTATTATACTCTCTTTCTCTAACAGTTCAGTTTGATAGCTAAAATTAACTGTTTCTTTGTGATTAAAAATCTTTAAAGTTTCATCTTCAGCTGGAAGATAAAATTCTTTTCTTACACTTTCGTAAACAGTTTCTTTCATTTCTATAAGATGATTCTCTCCTGTAGAAACAACTATAAGTTTTCCACCTTTTTTAAGAGTTCTCATTTTTTCCTCAGGATCTATTTTGGCAAACATACATAAAATTATATCTAAGCTATCTCCCACTACTGGAATGTTTGTTGCACTAGCAACTACCCACTCAATATTTTTATAGCTTTTAGATGCACTGATTATAGCTTCTTTAGAGATATCTATGCCTAAAATTCTATTTTTTTTATTCTTTTCTTCCAATTTTTTTCTTAAATTTTCTGTATAATAGCCTTCTCCACACCCAATATCCAAAATATTAACTGGATTTTTTTCTTGAAGTTCTTCCAACATTACTTCGTTTACTTTTTCAGAAATCCCTTTATAATAACCTTTTTCTAAAAAGTTTTTTCTACTAAGTACCATTTCTTTATTGTCGCCTGGTAATTTACTATTCTTTTGATTAGAAAGTAAAAGATTACTGTGACCATATTTTGAAACATCAAAAGTATGGTTATTTTTACATATATATCTTTTTTCCTCTTTCAATAACTTTTCTTTACATATTGGGCATATTAACATTTTTTTCTCCTAACTTTTTATTTTTTCTTTAACTATTTTTTCAATTTCCATAAGTAGCACAGCTGTTGATGCCAGTGC
>JBOFFH010000023.1:0-6360 GCA_051648485.1 Fusobacteriaceae bacterium | reverse complement strand
TTTTCTACTTGTATTTCTATTTCTTTTAATTGTATTTTATATTCAATCACTTTAGAAATATCTTCTTCATTTTCATTTTTTATTATGATTGTTTTTCTATTCCATTCCTCTAATTTTTTAGTATTATCACTTAAATCTTTAAATAATTTTTCATGAGCATCTACACTACTTTTCATCTTCAAAGAGTTTTGATGTTTTTTTTCTTCATTTTTTAGATTTTTTATATCTTCTGATTTTTCTAAAATTATTTTGTAGTTGTCTTCAATCTCTCTTAAAAAATCTATTCCTTTATTTAGAATTTCTATTTCTATTTTCTCTTTTTTTATTTCGTCTCTTTTATTATTCAGTCCATTTTTTTTATTTTTCAACTCTAATTCCTTGGTTTTTTCTAATTCTATTTCTTCATTTAAAATAATTTCTATATTTTTATAATCTATATATTCTTGCTTTAAAATATTTTTCCACTCTTCTTTGTCAATTTTAAGTGATTTAATACTCATTATAGCTTTATTTCTTTCTGTTTCTAATTTTTTATTCAAATCATCTTTTTTCTCTTTGAGTTTTTCTTCAAATTTTTCATAAATATCAGTTTCAAAAATTTGATTAAGTATCGATGCTTTTTCATTACTATTAGATTTTATAAATTCATTAAAAGAGCCTTGTGCTAACATCATTATTTTTTTAAATTGAGGATAAGATAATTTTATAATTTCTTCTATACATCTTTCCACTTCACTTTTGCTATCTATTATCTTGTCTTTAAATTCTACTGTGCAAGTCTCAGCTTTAGAAGCTTCTTTTCCATTTCTATTAATATAAGGATATTTAGGTGTTCTTTTAACCTTGTAATCTATTCCATCTAGCTCAAAGCTGAATTCTACAAATGCATTTTTATAATCATCCGCATCTATATAGTCACTTAAAATACCATTTAACTTTTCATCATCATTTAAATTTGTTTTTCCATATAAAGCATATGTAATTCCATCAAAAATAGATGTCTTTCCTGCTCCTGTTGCTCCTGTTATAAGAAACAATCCATTTGCATTTAAACTTGAAAAATCTATATCTACTTGTTTGGCATAAGGTCCAATTCCTCTCATTTTTAGTCTATTTGGTCTCAATTATTTCACCTCATTTAATAAATTATTCATTATTTTTTCAACTTCTCTTTTATCTTCAATATCCAGATCTACTCCTACACTTTGTGCAAACTTTTCAAAAAGCTCATCTATTTTTATCTCTTTTAATTGTGAACTAGTCAATTGAGACTCAATTATTTCACCATTTTCAATATTGAATTCTAGTTCCATTATTTGAGAGTATTTACTTCTCAGTTTATTCATTGCATCTGTGGCATGTTCAGTTAAAATTACTTTTAGATAAGCATCTGTTTGTATATTCAACTCTAAAACTTCTTCTAGTGTTCCTTTAACTTCAATCATTGGGAACTTGTCTAAAAGTTCTACAAACTCTATTTCAATGTTTTTTTCTTTTTTTTCATCTATTTTAATAATGGTTAAAACCTTTTTCTGATTTTTTTCTGAAAAAGAATATTTTATTGGTGAACCACAATATCTTATGTTTTCACCATTTACTTTTCTATTACCATGGAGATGCCCAAGAGCTGTATAATCAAATTTTGAAAAATACTTGTCTGAAACAGATTCTTTTCCTCCCACTGCTAAAACCTTAACCGATTCCTCTTTTTCTAATTTTTTTTCTATTTCACCGCCACCAACTACAAATCCATGATAGAGGGCTATATTGATTTTTGAAAAATTCATACCCACATATATTTTATCAATTATAAATTTCATAGTGTCATCAAACGTTTTTATTTCAATATTTTTTTCTGCCAATTCACGGCTAAATTTATTTCTAATTGTGCTTGGATTCACAAAAGGCATAAGATAAAAATCGACTTCTCCTATAGAAACTTTATTAACTATCTCTTTGTATTCTCCCAAAATATAAAACCCTTGATTTGCTAATATTTTTTTTGAAAACTCAAGTCTAGTTGCACTATCGTGATTTCCACTGATAGCCACTACTTTTACTTTTAGATTATTTATAAGTTCATTTATAAAATTATCAAAAACTTCTATAGCTTCCTCTGAAGGAATACTCCTATCATAGATATCCCCAACTATTAAAACTACATCTACTTTTTTTTCTATGATACAGCTATATATTTGTTGAAAAATATCTTTTTGATTTTCTATCATTGAATAACCGTTTACTTTTTTCCCTATATGTAAATCAGCTAGATGCAACACTTTCATAATTTTCTCCTTGTTTTCATTAGATTCATCTTTATTTTAGTTGATTATATCATACTTGCAATACATTTATTTTGAAAAAAAAGATTTTAGCAACAAATGAATGTCACTAAAATCTTTTCTTTTTTTCACTTTTAACTTTTTTTCCCTTGAAAACTTTCATTATCTTTTAATTTTTTTTCTATGGTATTCAATATCTCTATTTTATTCAAGCTCCAAAGTGGTCCTACCAAAGTTTCTTTTTCTCCATCCCCTGTAAGTCTATGAATTACTACATCTTTAGGAATATTTTCTAAAATTTCAACAACTCTCTCTACATACTCTTCTTTTTCTAAAAGCTCAAAACTACCTTTCTCTAACTCACGGTGTAATTTTGTATTTTTCACCACATATAAAAGATGAATTTTTATTCCCCAGGTTCCAAATTTTACAGCCAATTTAGCTGTTTCTAGTCCATCTGTTGCTTTTTCTCCAGGAAGTCCCAAAATTATATGCGTCACAAATTTTATATCTCTTTTTTTTAAATTTTCACAAACTGAAGTATAAACGCTGAGAGGATAGCCTCTATTTATTTTCATCCCCACCTCATCATTGGCTGTTTGAAGACCAAGTTCTAGCCAAAGAAAATGCTCATTAGAAAGCTCTGATAAAAGTTCTAATATTTCTTCAGATAAACAATCTGGCCTAGTAGCTATAGCAATTCCTGCTACCCTAGGATGACTCAATGCTTCTTTATATATCTTTTTTAAATTTTCCACAGTAGAATAAGTATTCGTAAAATTTTGAAAATAAGCTATAACTTTTCCATTTTTTATTTTTTTTTCTAAAAATTCCAACTGTTTATCTATCTGTTCTGATATAGTTTCTTTTCTATTTCCTGCAAACTCACCACTTCCCGATTCACTGCAAAAAATACAACCTCCACTACTAATCGTTCCATCTCTGTTTGGGCAGTTCATCCCAGCATCTAAACTCACTTTAAAAGTTTTTTCTTTAAATTTATCTCTTAAGAAAGAACTCAAAGTTTTATATCTACTACTCATATTTTAACTCTCCGTTCTAGTTTCAGCTTTTTTATTTCGTCATACTTCCTTCTATCTCTTCAACTGTTTTAGGCATCTTTTCACCTAATCTAATTGCACCTGTTTCAGTTATTAAGAAATCTCCCTCATAACGCATTCCACCAAAACTCTTGAACTCTTCTATTTTATCGTAATTCAAATAATTTTTGAATAAATTTTTCTTTTTATAATCTTCTATCAGTCTTGGAACAAAATAGATTCCTGGTTCAACTGTAAATACAAAACCTGGTTTTAAAACTCTTGATAATCTGAGAGATTTGTATCCAGGACGAGTGTCACGAGAAACTCCTGTTTCATAACCTACTAAATTTTCTCCTAAATTTTCCATATCATGAACATCCATTCCTAACATGTGACCAAGTCCGTGTGGCATAAACAAGGCATGAGCTCCCGACTGAAGTATCTCTTCTGTATCACCAATCATAAGTCCCAACTTCTTCATCCCTTCTATCAATCTTCTGCTAGAAGCCTTATATGCTTCTATATATTGAACTTCTGGTTTTAATTCTTGCACTGCACAGTCAAACATCTCTATAAGAATGTTATAAATTACTTTTTGCTTTTCTGTAAACTTTCCACTTACTGGTATTACTGTTGTCATATCTCCACAATATCCAGAAGCTGTTCTTGCTCCACAATCTAAAACTACTATATCTCCAGCTTCTAAAGTGTTATTATGGTTATGATTATGAAGTATCTCTCCGTGTTTGCTAAAAATTGTATGGAAAGATGTTGTACAATTATTCAGTTTAGCTATCATTTCTACATGAGCCACAACTTCATATTCTTTAATTCCAGGTTTTATTACTTCCATAGCTTTCAAATGCATCTCTCTTGTTACATTTACAGCTTTTTCTATTTCGTTAACTTCTTCTTTTGATTTTATATTTCTAGCCGAGATTACAGCTTTTTTCAGTTTTAATGACTCATACTCTTGTAGTTCTTCAAAATCTATTCCTAATTTTTCACTCAATTCTAAAGCTACATCTTCTCTGTATGGGTATATAAACAGTATCTCTTGGAAATAATCTTCATCATCTCCATTTTCATCACAACCTTCTGATTTGTCTTCTAAAAATCTTTGGAGTTTTTTATAAGGTATAAACTCATCTATTCCATATTTTTTTCCCTCTTCTAAAAGAGTTTTCTGTTCTCCCATCCAAATCATATCTTCTAAAGTAAAATCTACTCCTGAAACATATGACTTTCCAGTTGTAAAATCTATTACCCCTACAATTCCTGGTCTATCTATTCCAAAGTAATATAAAAATGTTGAGTCTTGAATAAAATTATAACAGTTGTCTTTATAACTCATAGGAGACTCTAAATTTCCCATAAAAACTCCTATTCCACTTTTCATTGATTTGCAAAGATTTTCTCTTCTTTTTCTAAACATAATTCCTCCTAGTGTTCTTATTGTAATCAATTAAATTACATATATTATTTTTTTCTCTCTTATATCTAAAATTTCACATTCTATATTAAAAACTTCTTTTATATTTTCAGCAGTTAAAACATCATCAACATTTCCTATTTTTATTACTTTACCTTCTTTAAGTAAAATTATTTCATCACAAAAAGCTAGGGCTAAGTTCAAGTCATGAATAACTGCTATTGCTGTTTTTTCTGTAGTCATTATCTCTTCTTTCAATATTTTCATAGCTTCATAAGCATGAAAAATATCTAAATTCGAAGTGGCTTCATCTAAAAGAATATAGTCTGCATCCTGCACTAAAGTTTTTGCTATCAAAATCCTTTGTCTTTCTCCACCACTCATTTCACTTATTTCTTTTTCTAAAAGATGATGGATTTCCAAAAGCGAAACATATTTATTCACTATTTCTTCACTTTTTTCATCTTCAGAAAAAAGTGTGTGATATGGATAACGTCCCATGTTTATAATTTCTTTTCCAGTATAAGAAAAACTACTACTAAACTCTTGAGGAAGAAGAGATATTTTTTTTCCTCTTTCGCTTTCTTTGTAGAGTCCGAAATCTTTTTCTTCTAAAAATACAGTTCCACTATCTTTTTTCTTATGTGATATTATTACGTCTAAAAGAGTAGATTTTCCACTTCCATTAGGTCCTAAAATTCCATAAAACTTTTTTTTTTCGAACTCTAAAGAGATATCTTTTAAAATTTTATTTCCATCGATAGAATAGTTTATTTTTTTCAACTTTAGCACTTTAACCACGTCCAATTATTTTTTTTCTAAATATTAAAATAAAAAATGGTGCTCCACAAATGGCAGTTACTACTCCTATAGGAATTTCCGTTGGTGAATAAACTCTTATTATTCCATCAGCTAATGAGGTTATTATACCACCATATATTATGGCAAGTGGAAAAACTTTTCTATGGTCACTACCTATTAGCATCCTTACCAAATGAGGAACCATAAGTCCTACAAATCCTATTATTCCAGTTATTGAAACTGCTACAGCAGAAATAAAAGAAGCAAAAATTAAGAGTATAAGCTTATTCTTTTTTACATTTATTCCATTGGCCTTGGCCATTCTATCTCCTAAAGAAAGAATATTCATAGTTTTACTAAAAAATATTCCCACAAAAATTGTTATTAAAGTAACCATTCCTAGTATCCAAGCATCTGCAGATGTTTTAGAAGAAAAGCTTCCCATAAGCCAAAATATTATTTCTTCTATTCCTGTTCCTTTTATAAATTGAATACAGCTTACTCCTGCTGAAAAAAAAGCTGAAACTATAACTCCTGAAAGAATTAGTGAGTTAGAGTTCAAAGTTTTGTTTCTGCTTGAAATAGATATTACCCAATAAAGAGAGATCATTGCTCCTAAAAATGCCATAGCTGGAATTGAAAATTGTCCTAAAAAGCTTATCCCTAAAAAAATTCCAAGAGATGCCCCAAAAGAAGCACCCGAAGCTATCCCCAAAATATATGAATCTGCAAGTGGATTATGGAGTATCGATTGAAATATTACTCCACTTCCACTCAGCAAAGCACCTGTAAAAATGGCTAC
>JBOFFH010000022.1:0-3897 GCA_051648485.1 Fusobacteriaceae bacterium | reverse complement strand
GGGTTATGAGCCCGACGAGCTGCCAACTGCTCTATCCCGCGATATGAAAATGGTGCCTGGGGCCGGAATCGAACCGGCACGGTATCAGATACCTCAGGATTTTAAGTCCTGTGCGTCTACCTATTCCGCCACCCAGGCGGGTCATATAAGTTCAAGTTGTTTTTCAACCACTTTCCCTCACGGACATTTATAATAATACCACATCTTCTAATAAAGGTCAACAGTTTTTTTATTTTTTTTCAAAATAATAATTTTTCTATCATTTTCATTATCAAATCAATATGTTTTTTAGTTTTTTAACCCTATTATTTTATAAATATGATATAATTAATCAAAATTCTAAAAAAGGAGGTTTTATGAAAAATAAAAAAAAAATAGATTTTTTAATAAAAATTTTAATAATTTTATTCTTTAGTGTGCTTTTTATAATGAGCTATTTCGAAGAAAAAAATATTTTAAAGGGATTTATAGATATCATCACTTCTCAAGGAGTTTTAATCACTGATTTTTTAGTTATTGGAGGCTTAGGGGCTACTTTTTTAAATGCATTTCTAATTTTATTTTTTAATCTCTCTATTTTCAAAATTTTTAAAGTTCCTATAAAAGGTTTAGCCCTTGCATCTTTTTTTACTGTATTTGGGTTCTCTTTTTTCGGAAAAAATATTTTCAATATTTTACCTATTTATATCGGTGGGATACTTTATTCCAAATATGCTAATGTTGAATTTAAAGAACTTATTCTAACTCTTTCCTTTACTACAGCACTAGCTCCTTTTATAAGTGAATTAGCTTTTAGTGTCGGCTCTAGTCAAAGTTCTTATCTTAGTGCCATTATTTTAGGAGTTATAATCGGATTTATAATTACACCATTGGCCAAAAAAATGGCTGGTTTCCATGAAGGATTCAATCTTTATAACCTTGGTTTCACTGGTGGAATTTTAGGTGCTGTTATGACCTCTGTTATGAGAGCTTACAAATTTGAAGTTACATCTAGAAGAGTGATTTCTACAGAACATAATTTGCAACTTTTAATCCTTTGCTCATTAGTTTTCTTCAGTCTTTTCATAATAGGATTTATTTTAAATGATAATTCTTTAAAAAATTATAAAACACTTATGAAAGACCCTGGCTTAAAATGTGATTTTGTAGATAAATATGGATACGGTTTAACTTTTATAAATATGAGTTTTTTAGGAATTCTTTCAGTAGCTTTTGTATATATTTTGAAACAGGAACTTAATGGTCCTCTTTTAGCTGGTGTTCTTACCGTTGTTGGTTTTGCTGCCCACGGAAAAACTCCTTTTAATATAATTCCTATTTTAATTGGAGTAATGTTGTCTTCAGTAGGAACTACTAAAGACAGTTTTATTATAGTTTTATCCGGACTATTTGGTACCTCTTTAGCTCCCATTTCAGGTGTCTATGGAATGTTTTGGGGAATAGCAGCTGGTTGGCTTCATCTTTCCGTTGTTCAATCCATAGGGATATTGCACGGAGGCTTAAATCTATATAACAACGGATTCTCAGCTGGTATTGTAGCTGGTTTTATGCTTCCTATTATGAGTACTGCTGCTGCTAATAAAGAATTGAAAAAAACTAAGTATTTAGAAAGAAAAAAAGCTCTTTATGATTCTATGAAGAAATTCCGTATTTATTTAAAAGAAGACTAAATTAATCGAGGAGACAATATGCTAAATTTAAAATTTTTAAAATTCAAAGTTATACCACACCCTAGCAATGGAAGTTCTTTAGAGTTTTTGGATAAACCTAACGCAATAGCTGCCTTAGTCCTAAACTCTGCAGGAGACTTTGGGTTTTTTGTAGAACAATATCGTCCAGGAGTAGGAACAGATTTTTTAGAAATTCCTGCTGGAATAATAGAAGAAGGTGAAACACAAATTTCTACTTTATATAGAGAAGTTGCTGAAGAAACTGGTTATCAACCCCATCAATACAACATACTTTACTCTTCAACACACCCTTTAAAAGTTTCACCTGGGTACACTACTGAAGGTGTTTACGTTTATATTATACAATTAAAAACTATTGATGAAGTTCCTGGAGAATTAAATTTGGATGAAACTGAAGAATTGATTGGAAAATGGATTTCTTTGAGTGAAATAGAAAATTTTACTTCTGATCTAAAGACTCTTTATTCTGTAGAAAAATTTTTTTCTTTGAAAGATTAAAAAAAGAAGGCTAGCCTTCTTTTTTTATTTATTTCTCTATAATAAATTTTAATTTTTTATCAAAGCTATTTATAAATCTTTTTTCAGAAATGTACATCTCAACCATAGAAATATCCAGTTTTGTTTTTTTCTTCAAATAAAAAATTATATCATTTTCTTCTATTTCTATTCTAAAGTCTTCTTCCTTTATTAAAAGAACATTGTTTAAAATTATTGATAAATTAAGAATTTTAGAAAGCATCATTATAATATCAAACTCTTCCTTTGATATTATTTTTTTATATTTCTCTATGAATTCCTCTTTTTTTCTTCCTTTAGTAACTATGAGAGCTGCTATTAAAAGTTCTTTTTGCTCGACTCCTTTTATTCCTGAATTAAGTACAATATAAAAAGAATGAAGATTATAATTGGTGTAATTTATAATTTTACCTACATCTTCCATATAGGCTGCTATCTTAATTATTTTCTCACTAATATTTTTTATTGAATATTTTAAGCTAAAATAACTATAGATTTTTTTGAATTTTTTATAAATTTCTTCTTTCACTTCCAAATCTGTATTGTGATGTTTCAAAACATCTTTTAAACTATCTACAAAGACATCTTCAGTAACTTTCCCATACTCATTCAATTTTTCATAAAGAATCCCCTCTCTTATCCCATATCCACTTATAATAAGTTCCTGAATTTTACAATACTCTAAAAGCTCTTGCACTATTATTGCTGCTCCTACAAAAACATCTGCTCTGGCTTTAGCTAATCCTGGAATTTCTATTTTTTTCTTATAATCTTTAGTTTTTACTAAATCTACTACCTCTGTTACTCCACCCAAATCTAATTTATAGTTGTGTATAATTTCTAAAGGATAATTTTTTTTCTTTAAATAAATACTTCCTATATTTCTAACTGTTCCACCTACTCCTATTAAAGAAATTTGTTTTAACTCTTTTAACCAGGATACTTTTCCTAACTCATCTCTTATATATTCCCTAATTCTTGACTCATCTTTTTTACTCAGTTCATTTTTTAAATCTCCAATTTCAGAAAGAGTAACCGCTCCAAAACTTAAACTTATTTTTTCTAAAGGTTCTCTATTTTTAAATACTACAACTTCTAAGCTTGAGCCTCCTAAATCTATAACTACTCCATCTTGTATATCCAAACTGTTTATAGCACCATTAAAAGAAAAATTGGCTTCTTCCTCTCCTTTCAAAATTTCGATCTCTATTCCCAGCTCTTTTTTCACTTTTTTTGCTAAAATTTCAGCATTAGTTGCTATTCTCATAGCGGCTGTTCCAAAAGCTACAATTTCATCCACGTTATTTCTTTTACAAATTTCACTGAAAAGAGCTATAGTTTCAAATGCCAATTTAATTTTACTATCTTTTAATTCTCCTGTAATATTGACTCCTTCTCCCAATCTAACAGTTTCTTTTATGTCTTCAATAGGAAAAAAAGCTTTCTTCTGAGATATTTCGTATATCACTAAACGCAATGAATTAGAACCTACATCTATAATCCCTATTCTTTTCATTTAAACCTCCCATTTTTTTGATATTCATATTAGTTTACCTTTTATTTTATAAGAATTTCAAGTTTTTAAAGACAAAAAAAGAGAATAGATCAATGATCTATTCTCACTATTTTTATCAAAAAATAAAAAAAACTTGGCGAATTCCTATTCTCCCGGGCAGCTTCCCACCAAGTA
>JBOFFH010000021.1:0-5865 GCA_051648485.1 Fusobacteriaceae bacterium | reverse complement strand
AGATTTAGGAATGATTCCTTGTGCATACCATAAATATTATTATCTAACTGATGAAATGTTAGCAGATCAATTAGAAGAAGTTAGAAGTGGAAAAGGAACTAGAGGTGAGCAGGTAAAAATTGTAGAAAATGAGCTTTTTGAACTGTATAAAGCCCCTAACTTAAATGTAAAGCCAAAACAGTTAGAAAAAAGAGGGGGGCAATATTATTCAGATGCAGCTTGTGAACTTATAAATTCAATTTATAATGACAAAGGAACTGTAATAGTTGTTTCTACAAGAAATAATGGTATAATAGATTGTTTACCTGATGATTGTGCTGTAGAAGTTTCAGCTAAAATATATAAAGATGGAGTGAAACCTTTTGCTCAAGAACCGATGCCAATAGAAGTTCGTGGAATACTTCAACTTATGAAAAATTTTGAGCAACTTACAATAGAAGCTGCTGTTACAGGAAACTATGGAAAAGCTCTTCAAGCATTAACTATAAATCCATTAGTTACAAGTGGAGCTGTTTCAAAAACTATATTAGATGAAATTATAAGAGGGAATTGGGATTATTTACCGAAATTTCATCATGCTTTAAAAAAAGAAAAATATTAATCTTTAAAAAAAACTCTTCTAGAAATTAGGAGAGTTTTTTTTGAAAAAATATGTAGATTTTTGATTTCAAAACACCAGGAAAAGAAGTTTTGTATAAGATGTTTAGTTTCTATAATACCTCTTTTGATTATATCTATAAATTTTTAAAATATTGGATATTTATTTTTTTTTCTATATAAAAAAATAGGTCTTCCAATATTTCCATAGGTAATGCTACCTTCTATTTCTCCTGAATTCTCTAAATAATCTAAATATTTTTTTATTGTTACATTGCTGATATCTGTTTTTTTGCAAATATCTTTTATATTAAATTCTCCTGAAAAATTTGCAATCTCTTTTTTTATGTTTTCTAAAGTTTTAAAGTTTAATCCTTTAGGTAAACAAGAGATTATTTTCTCATCTTTATTGTAAATAGTGTCTAGTTCTAATTGTGTTATTTTATCTTCATTAAAAAAATCTTGAAATTTTTGAAATTTATTTATGGCAGATTTAAATCTTTCAAAATCAAATGGTTTAATAAGATAATCCACACTTCCAAGTGAAAGAGCTTTTTTTACATCACTACTACGATTAGCTGAGGTTATCATTATTACATCTGTTGTATAACCGAGGTCTCTAATTTCTTTTAAAATTTCTAAGCCGTTATCATTCCCTAAAAATATATCCAAAAGAATTAAATCTACACTATTTTCTTGAATGAATTTTAAAGTTTGATTTTTATTACTAGTATGTCCTACAACTTTTATCTCTTTTATGTTGGAGAGATACTCCATATTTATCATAGCAACCATAGGATCGTCTTCAACTATTAAAACTGTTTTCATTTTTTTTCTCCATTTTGACCTTAAATGTTTTTCCTTTTTTATTACTCTCTAAAGAAATTTCACCTTTGTGTTTATAAAGTTTTTCTTTTACAATAAAAAGACCAACTCCTCTTTCTTCTCCTTTAGTAGAAAAACCATATGTATAGATTTTTTTTATATCAGCTTTTGAAATCTCTTCTCCATTATCCCAAACTTCAAGCTCAATATAATTTTCTCTTTCAATAAGTTTTACTTTAACCTTTTTCATTATTCTATCACTTTTTTTGAAAGAATCAAAGGCATTTTCTATTAAATTTCCAAGAATGGTAGCTAAGTCTTGAATTGATTCTGTTTTTTTGTCTTCTACCATGTGACTATCTCTATCCACTTCAAGTTCTATTTTTCTTTCTTCGGCCACAGCATTTTTTCCTAAAAGCAAGGCTTTAATAAAAGAATTGTTTATATTGTTGAATTTTTTGAAATCGTATTCACTAAGTTCTTGAATATCTAAAATATATTTTTTTGCCATGTCTAATTTTTCTAAATTAATAAGCCCTAAAATAACATGAAGCCTATTTTTAAACTCATGAATATGAGCTCTCATTCCATCGGTAAGAGTTTCAGTTATCTTTTTTTCATCACGGTATAGCCTACCTATATCTTCTGGTTCTAGTCCATAAAGTGTTTTTTTCATTTTGTTGGCAAAGTTTATAGATAAAATTAAAGCTATTCCAGAAACAGATAAAAATAGGAGTGTAAACATTAAAATTGTTTCTTTTTTCATTTTAAAAATATCTTCATAATATTTTCCAACCATGACAAAACCTATAATTTCTCCTGTTTTTAAGGATAGAATAGGTTCAAATCTTCTAAAAGTTATTCCCATTGAACCTTTCATTTGGGAGTAATAGCCCTCTTTTTTGAAAAGATTTTCCCAACTTACTGGATTTACAAAAGGAGTTCCTACTTGATTTTTATCTAAATGAGAATATTTTGTTCCTTCTAAATCACTTATAACTATAATATCTGCATCTTTAAATATTTGTATATACTCATCAGTCTGTTGTTCTATAGAGATATCTAGTTTTTTATTTTCTAAGAAAAAATTAATATTTTTGTTTTTAACAACTAATTGTGCAATTTCTAGAAGGTTTTTTTCAAGATTTTCATTTCTATTTTTAATAGTATCGTAGAAAAAAATTCCATAAGATAGAGTTAAAGGTATAAAAATTATTGTCAACACTGAAAGTATTATTCTTTTTTTTAATTTCATTTCATTTTTTCTCCATATGTTAAAAGGGCAATAAAACTTGCCCTTTTAGTGTTATAATTTATTCTCGCAATCGCCTGTGTTTATAAAATCATTCAAATTTTCATATGAAATTTCTATCATGTTTGTCAAGGCTTCATCTGTGTAAGAACCTATATGAGGTGCAACTAAAACTTTTGGATACATTGATATCAATTTTTCTGTTTTTTCATCTAATTCTTTTCCACTCATATCTTTAAAGAAAAACTCTTTTTCATTTGAAAATACATCAGTAGCAAAGCCACCTATTTTTCCTGATTCTAAACCTTCTATTATAGCAGAGATATCTTGAAGTTCTCCTCTAGCTGTATTTATTACAATAACCCCATCTTTCATAGTGGCAATAGCTTCTTTGCTGATTAAGTTATCGTTATCCCCTTTTATATAAGGGCAATGAAGAGTTATAATATCTGAATTTTTGAATAATTCTTCCAAAGAAACATAATCTACAATCTGTTCAGCTTCTTTATTTTTAAATACATCATAAGCTATAACTTTAGACCCTAATCCGTGGAAAAGTTTTGCTGAAGTATAACCTATTTTTCCTGTTCCAACAACTCCAACAGTTAAGTTTCTTATCTCAGGACTAAACATATATTCGTCAACTAAAAAGTTCTTATCTTTTGTTCTTCCAACTGTGTAAGCTATTTTTCTAACTAAGTTCATTGCAAAAGTAATAGCCAGTTCTCCCACAGCATTAGGTGAATATCTTGGAACTCTAGCCATAAAAAATCCTAGTTCTTTAGCGGCATTTAAATCGATATGATCATATCCTACTGTTCTAGTTAAAAGATACTTCACACCAAAATTTTTAATTTTTTCTAAATTAGTTTTATTAGCTGGGCAGTTAGCTCTTAACATAACTGCTTCATGATTTTCTATAAGGTGTATATTTTTGTCATTTAAAAGTTCTTCTACTAAAGTAAGTTCATAACCAAATTTATTCAATTTTAAGAAAAAATCTTTTTCTACTTTTCTAACTCCAAAACATATTAATTTCATGAATTTCCTCCTAAGCAAATATACCTAAAGATTTTATTATTTCCAATACAACTATCCAAAGTGGCATACATATTACACTGAATACAGTTGATAACAATGAACAGTTAGATGTCATTAGTGATTCTTTATCAAATTTAATTGCATAAGCTGCTGCAACTGTTGCAGTAGGTGTTGCCATCATTATAACTACAGTAGCCAATCCTACAAAAGAAACAGGCATTATATTTGTAACAGTTAAAAAATAAAGAGCTACGATGTTGAAAGCTGGAACTGCAACAACTTTTATTAAGCTATATATCCACGAGTCTTTAGAAGCAAAAGCTTTTGACAAAGGAATATCTGCTAATTTAGATCCTATTGCTATCCAAGCTAATGGAGAACATAGAGCAGCTAAGTAAGTCATAGGTTTAAACAACCAAAAAGCTGTTTTATCTATTCTTAAAAAAGCATAAGTTTTATCTCCAATGTTAACTTGTGGTAAATTTTCTTGGAAAACCCAAATAAACATTCCTAAAAAAGTAGCAATTACTATTGGATTCATAAACATTTGACCAACATTTTTTTTATCTATTTTTATTCCTGACATTTTAATATATCCATATGAATAAAGAAAAACTCTGTAAGCAATATTAAAGATAGAAGCATACATTACACCAGTAGGTCCATAAACAGCTGCAATAATAGGAATACCAAAGAATGTTGTAGAACCAAAAATAGTAAGCACTTCTAAAACTACTTTTTTATCTCCATTGTATCTAAAGTATATAATTTTTGTTACAAAAATTAGAATTATATAAATTAAAAATCCCCAAACTAATAAATTAATTCCTTGAGCTAAACTAGATTTATTGATATCTTGCATAAATGCGTTAAAAGCTAAAGCTGGTAGTGAAGCTGAAAGAATTGTATCACTCAATATTTGAGATGTACTATCTTTAAATATACCTTTTCTTCTTAAGAAAAATCCTAATAAAATTATCAGTATTGAAGAAGATATTGCCCCTACAATATTGTTGTTACTTAAAATACTTTGCATAATTGCTAAAAAATTCATTACTGCCTCCTAAAAAAATAATCTCTTTAATTAAAATATATTCTAAAAATACTTGTTTTGCAATTTTTTTAACTATATAAATAGTTTTTTAACTTTTTAAAGTAAAATTATAAAAATTGAAATAAATACAGAGTTAAATATGTTCGACTTTTGATTAAAATTTAAGCTGAATATTTTTTGTAGAGTTTAATTTTTATTTTTTTTCTTAATATTTAGTTAAAATTTCCTTAATTTCACCTTTATCAGCCATACGACCAGAGAAGATAACTTTTCCATCGATTACAATTCCAGGAGTTTTCATAACACCGTATTTTGCTATTTTAACAAAATCAGTAAGCTTTTCAACATCTGCATCTTTTCCTAACTCAACTAAAGATTCGTTTACATAATCTAATAAAACATCACAACTTTTACAACATCCACCTAATACTTTAATTTCCATAAATACAACCTCCTAAAATTTTATTTGTTATTATATTCCAATTGCATTGAAAAGATATCCAATGATCAAAATTCCCACGGTAACTAACCCTATATATGTCCACAGTAGTCTAGGTTTTATAATTTTACTAAGCATAACCATAGATGGGAAAGATAGGGCCGTTACAGACATCATAAGAGCCAAGATAGTACCTATTCCAACTCCTTTTATGTAAAGAGCTTCGGCAACAGGCAAAGTTCCAAAAATATCAGCATACATAGGAACGCCTATAGCTGTTGCTAGAAGAACAGCAAAAGGATTATCTTTACCTAAAACTGTTTCAATAATTTCAGTAGGAATTACATTGTGTACAAGAGCTCCTATTCCAACTCCAATTAAGATTGGAAGCCAAACTTTATCAAAAATTTCTTTAACTTGGTTTTTTGAGAATCTTACTCTATCTTTGTGAGTTAAAACTTGTAATTCCATATCTACATTTTCTACATTTAAAACAAACTCTTCAACATATTTAGTCATATCCAGCTTATCAATTATAAGTCCTCCGATAACAGCAAGTACTATTCCAACTATAACATAAATTATAGCGATTTTAAACCCAAAGAATGAACTTATTAATAAAAAAGATGCCAAGTCCACTAAAGGAGAAGAAATAAG
>JBOFFH010000020.1:0-17736 GCA_051648485.1 Fusobacteriaceae bacterium | reverse complement strand
CAAAACATCTATTTCCTCCTAATTAATTTTATTTCTATAGTGCTATCATACTATTTATTTTGTTTTCTGTCGGTAACATATGTTACCAATATTTTAAAACATAAAAAAAGATAACTTTAATTGATACCAAAGTTATCTTTTTTATATTTATTTTTTAGCCACTAATTCTACTATTTTCACAATAGTTTCCACAGCTTTATACATAGATTGAATTACTGCATACTCAAATTTTCCGTGGAAATTGTGTCCACCCGTGAATATATTAGGGCATGGAAGACCCATGTATGATAGTCTTGCTCCATCTGTTCCACCTCTTACTGGGCTTGTTTTGGGAAGCACTCCTACTTCTACCATAGCTTGCTTAGCCAACTCTACTATGTGGATCACAGGCTCTATCTTTTCTCTCATATTATAATAGCTATCTGTTATCTCAATATTAAACTTTGCATCCGGATATTTCTTTCCAAGAAATTCAATTGCTGATTTTGCCAACTGTTTTTTCTCTAAAAACTTTTCTTTTGAATGATCACGAATGATAAGATTAGCTTCACAATTCTCAATATCTCCAGCTATATTAGTTAACAAGAAGAATCCTTCATATCCAGTTGTATACTCTGGTCTTTCTGACACTGGAAGCATAGCTACAAATTCCATAGCTAACAGTTGAGCATTTATCATTTTATTTTTAGAAGCTCCTGGATGAATATCTCTTCCAACAACTTTAAGATTTAAAGAAGCTGCATTGAAGTTTTCGTACTCAATCTCCCCAATTTCTCCTCCATCTACTGTATAAGCAAAACTCGCTCCAAATTTTTCTACATTGAACTTGTTAGCTCCTCTTCCTATCTCTTCATCTGGTGTGAATCCTATTCTGATTTTTCCATGATTTATCTCAGGATTGTTTTTTAATACTCTTATAGCTTCCATTATTTCAACTATTCCAGCTTTATTATCAGCTCCAAGAAGAGTTAAACCATCTGTAACTATTATGTCCTGTCCCACATAATTTTTTATCTCAGGGAAATCTTTGGTATGTAAAACTATATTCTGTTCAGGATTTAGAACAATGTCTTCTCCTTTATAGTTTTCTATTATTCTTGGATTAACATCTGTTCCTGAATATGATGGTGCAGTATCCATATGTGCTAAAAAACCTATTGTAGGAATTTTTTTATCAGTATTAGCAGGCAGTGTTGCCATAATATATCCATTTGAATCTAAATCTATCTCTTCTAATCCTAATTCTTTTAAGTCTTCAATTATTTTGTGTGCAAGATTAAATTGAATAGCTGTACTCGGACAAGTTTCACTCTTTGGATCCGAAGTTGTATCAATTTTTACATATTCTAAAAACTTTTCGATCATTTTTCTTTCCATATTTTTACTCCTCGTATATTTGATTTTTGATATATTGAATTTATGATCCTAAAATTTTATATTTTTCAGAATCATACCCTAATATAACTCCATTGTTATGCCTAATTATAGGTGTTTTAAAAAGTATGGGATTTTCAAGAAGTAACTCCTCTAAATCATAAACAATATATTTTAAATTTCTTTTGTTGTACTCTTTTCCCTCTGAATCTAATAAATTTTCTAAATTGTAATATTTTAAAAAAATTTCTAACTCTCTTTTAGAAGGAGCTTTTTCAGTTAAATCAATAAATTGAACTTTTATATTTCTTTCTTTAAAAAATCTCTGAGCTTTTTTTGTTTCGTTGCAACTTTTTTTTCCAAAAATTTGTACTATCATCAATTACTCCTTTTTTTTAATTTTAATTATATCACAATCAAAAGGGAAAGTGCCATTTTTATCTGCACTTTCCCCATTTTTTTTACTATTTTCCACAACATTTTTTATATTTTTTTCCACTTCCACAAGGACAAGGTTCATTGGCACCAATCTTTTTTCCTTTTACAATAGTACCTTGAGGTACCCATCCTGTGTAAAACCATTTTCCATCACGTTTATGAAATTCACTTTTTTCATGATGAATATATGTTTCTCCTTCTTCAGAAAAAGTAACATTAAATTCTACTATTCCGTAGTCATCTTCTGATTCTCCTTTTTCTGTATAAAGTATATCTAGTCCTAGCCATGTAGCACCTTCAGCCCATCTTTTAGTCTCTTTTATATCTAATTGATCTCTTGTTTCTGGATTGTGCGTATCCACTATAAACTCTATATCTTTTCTTCCAAAAGCTTCATATCTCGCCTTCATTAAATCTACTGCTTTTAAAAAATTATTTTCCATTTTTTCCTCCATATATTTTCCATCTTAAAATTTACAATTCAGCATATTTTAACATTTTTAATTGAATATCTCCACAGATTTTTCAAAAATAGCTTTTACTTTCTTCAACTAATTCTCAAGTTTATTTGGATGCTTTTATAGAAGTTTTTTATTTCTTAAAAGAAGTCCTAAAGATATAGTCGTTACAAGTATTATAATTATTACATTCATGAAACCTAGTGGTTCGTTGCTAAAAGGAACATTTACATTCATTCCCCAAATTCCTGAAAGTATTGTAGGAACTGCCATAACTATAGTAACTGAAGTTAATCTTTTCATTAAAATATTAAAATTATTGGAAATTACTGAGGCAAAAACATCCATAACTACACCTAAGACATCCGAATAAATTTTAGCCATTTCAATTGCTTGCTTATTTTCTATAATTACATCTTCTAAAAGTTCAACATCTTCAGGATATTGTTTCATTATTTTTAGTCTTGAAAGTCTTTCAAGAACACTTTCATTACTTTTTAAAGAAGTCGAAAAATAAACCAGTGATTTTTCTAATTCTAAAAGAGCTAAAAGTTCTTTATTTCTTTGTGACTCATAAAGTTCTATTTCCCACTCTTTGGAAAGTTTCTCTATATTTCTAAGATAAATCAAGTAATTTGCAGCATTCTTATAAAGAAGTTGAAGTAAAAATTTACTTTTTTTATAGGTATCAATTCCTCTAGGAGTTCCGTTTTTGTATGGAGCTAATAAACTCAACTCTGCTGTGGCAACTGTTATTAAATTATTTTCTGTCAAAATAATTCCTAAAGGCAGGGTCGTATAAGTTATTTCTGATATTGTATTGGAGTTTTTTTCTGTAAAAGGAGCATCTATTATAATTAAAATCTCATTGTGTTCCACATCTATTCTTGGTCTTTCCTCTGTATCCAGAGCGGCCATTAAATTTTCTTCTTGTATATTAAATCTTTTGGCTAAATCTTTTATCTCTTGAAGTGAGGGAGCTACCAAATTGATCCAAGCACCATCTTGTATCTCGTTTATTTTTTCTATTTTATTTTCTATGGTTTTGAATATTTCCATTGCTACACTCCTTTCTCTATAACTACTTTTGGATTATACCACATATTCACAACTATTTCAAAATCCTTTATTTTCTATCTCTTTTAAAAGCAAATAAATTGAAGCTTGAACTGCAGCTAAACGGATCTCTTCTCTACTTCCACTAAAAAAATATTTTCTAACTTTAATTTTATTTAGATACTTAATCCCTATATATACTGTTCCTACTGGTGTTTTTTCTGTTCCACCATTAGGGCCAGCTATTCCAGTAGTAGATATAGCTACCTCTGTTTCTAAACCTTTTAACATCTCTTTGGCAGTTTGTTCACTTACCATTCCATATTTTTTTATAGTTTCTTCTGAAACTCCTAATCTTTTTATTTTTGATTCACAACTATAAGTTACAATTCCTTCATAAAAAACTTCAGATGCTCCCGACACTTCTACTATTTCTGAAGATAGCATTCCCCCGGTACAAGATTCTGCTACAGAAAGTTTTAATTTCTTATTTTTCAATTCTAAAATTAATTTTTCTACATAATTTTTAAATTCTGATTTTGACATTTTTTCCACCTCATGATTTTACGTAAAAAGGAAAGTTTCACCAAGTGTCACTTTCCCTTTTTGTTATTATTTTTATTTTAAAAATTTTTCAATTTTGCTTTTGGACAAGTTTACTATCTCCTCCACAGTTAAATCTTCAGGATAAATTGTATCTAAAATAGCAACTTCAAGTTTTCCTCTTTTAGGAAAAGATTTTCCTGGTGGCATTAAATCGTAGGCTCCTTTTATTCCAAAAATTGTTACTGGAATTTTAAGTTCACTAGCTAAAATCGCAAAACTTTTTTTGAAATCTTGAATCTTTCCATCTCTTGTTCTGGCTCCTTCAGGAAAAATTATTACATTTTTTCCTGATTTTAGAACTTGAGCTATTATTTGTAAACTTTCTTTTATATTTTTATCATAGTCTATAATTATTAAATTGGAGTTATTGGCTAACCATTTTCTAAATTTAGAAGAAAAATGGGTAGAGGTTCCTAAATAGTAACTATTTTTTTTCATTTCTTTAGAAAGTAATTGTGAAAAAGCAAATCCATCAAGCATAGATTGATGATTACCTATAAAAATTCTAGGTTCTTTTTGTATTTTTTCTTTTCCTGATATTTTTAGATTAAAGTACATACTAAATACAGGTTTAAAAATAATAATATCCAGTATTGAACCTGCCCAATTAGATCTTGGTATCGGATAATCATGGTGAGTTTCAAAAAGTTTTTTCCAATTCATATCAATTTCTTTAAATTGTCCACCTTTTATTTTTATGAGCTCGGCTATCTCTTTTACAGTTTTAGCTTGAGCCAATTCTTCTTCTATTATTTTTATTCCAAAAGCAGACTCTACATAAGCAATCATTTCTACATTATCTAAAGAATCCATCCCAATATCCATTTCTATATGAGAATCTGGAGTTATTTTTACTTCTGGGTGATTTTTGACAAGATAAGATTTTAATTCAACGTATTCTTTATGAGTAGGTTCTATAATTTCTTTTTCTATTTTTTCAGGAGAGTTAACTTTATCTTGTTTTTTTAAAAAATCTAAAAGTTTAAACCTTTGAATTTTTCCTAATCTAGTTTTAGGAAGTTCTTCAGTCACCAAAATAGTTTCTAATATTTTTTTATAGTTAGGAGCTTTGACATTATATTTATCTATTACATCCCATTTTAAACTCTCTTTAATATTTACTATTTTCTTTTCTTTTGCCTTCTCTAAATCTACAAAAACAACTGCTGTCAGATGATTGTTGTATTCCATTACAGCCACTTCTTTAATAAGCTCTGAACTTTTCATAAGTTCAATTTCCATATCATTTGGATTTATCTTTTTACCATTAGAAAGAACTATCATCTCTTTTTTTCTTCCAGTTATAAAAAGATATTCATTTTTAATTTCTGCTAAATCTCCTGTATGAAACCATCCTTCTGAATCTATTACTTCTTGTGTTTCTAAGGGTTTATTGTAATAACCCTTCATTACATTTGCTCCTTTAACTAAAAGTTCTCCGTCTTCTAAAATTTTATATTGTACTCCATCTATAATTTTTCCAGCTGAACCCGGAACTATCTGATTTTCTGGAGTAAAAGAAATTAAAGGAGATGTCTCTGTAAGTCCATAACCTTCACAAACTTCTATTCCTAAATTAAGAAAATCTTTTGACATTTGAGGATCTAATTTAGAACCACCTGATATGAAAAATCTTAAATTTTCTCCAAAACTTTTATGAATTTTTTTAAAAACTATTTTACTCAATTTCTTACTTCCTATTTTTTCCATAACTTTAAAAATAGATGCTGTAACTTTAGAACTGTTTATTCTCTCCATTATTTTACTATGAATGCTTTCCCAAAGTCTGGGCACTCCCAGCATAAAACTGATATTATAATTTTTAAAAGCTTCCATCATGGCTTTAGCTGAAAGTTCTTTTAAAAACACTATTGTCGCTCCTTTATAAAGAGGAACTACAGCAGTTCCTATAAGAGCAAAAACATGATGTAAAGGAAGTAAGGCAAGAACTATATCTGATTCTTTGTACATCTTATATTTGTCAAGTCCATTTATATTAGCTATAATATTTTCAAAAGTAAGCATTACTCCTTTAGGTGCTCCTGTAGTTCCTGAAGTATATAAAATCACAGCGATTTCTTCTCTCACGCCCATATTAACCACTAAATCCTCGTCTTCATATTCATCTAAAATATCCTCAACCACAATTACTTTAATTTCTTTTTCACTTTCAATTTTTTTTATAGCTTCTTTAGTTACTAATACATTTTTTTCTGAAGTGAAAATATATTTCGGGCCTGAATCTTTTAAATAGTACTCTAATTCTTCTGAATTTAAACCTGCATCCAAGCAAACATTTATTCCTTTTTTATCCCATACAGAAAAAAACGAATAAATAAATTCCGGTCTATTTTCCATAAAAATTATAACTCTATCTCCATTTTCAATATTTAATTTTTTACTGAAAGATTTTACTTTTTTTAAAACTTCGGAATAACTTATGGATTTTTCATCATATATTATTGCTGTTTTATTTTGTACTTTTAAAAATTCCATTTTTCCTCCTGAATTTAACAAATCTTTTAATTATTATAAGTCAATTTTTTTATACCCTTTTTCATTTAAAAGTTCGAAATAATAATCTATAGAAAGGTCTTCACTGTCCTCATCTTCAATTTCATCAGCATTTACTTGGAAATTAGCTTCTCCATTTTCTTTAATTTCGTATATTTCATACTTTTTACCACTTATAAAAATAGCAATTGTTGAATCTTGTTTTGTATAAATTCCTACAAAATCTTTTTTCTTTTCCAAATCTTTCACCGATTTTATTTGCAACTCATTTATTTTTAATTCATTCATTTTTAATCCTCCTGATTTCAAATTTTATATTTCAAGAATACCCTAGAATCTTAATTTTTGCAACAAATAAAATAAGTTTAAAGAAATAAGTTCAATTTTTAGTATATATTTTCAGAGCGAAAAAAAATTTTTTTGACATACCTTTGAAACAAATTTATGATATAATTAAATATGCTGAAAACAGGGGGGTTAAACTATGAAAAAATTTATTACAGGATTTTTATTAATTATTTTAAGCAGTTTTGCTTTTGGAGAATTTGTTAGTGTCAAAGTAGGAGATAAAATTCCTAATTTTAAAATCAATTCTTTAGATGGTAAAAATCAACTGGATACAACAAAATTAGAAAAAAAACAACTTTTAATCAATTTTACAGCTTCTTGGTGTCCAACTTGTATAGAAGAAAAAAAAGAATTTCAAAAGGATTATGTAGAATCTTTAGCTAAAAATAAAGATTTAGAAGTAATAGTTATTTTTGGAGATTACGGAAAAGAGACTATGAATAGTGCTAAGAAATATATTAAAGATAATAATTACACTTATCCTAGCTATTACGATAAAAATAGAACTGTTGCTGCTCTTTTTGGTTTAAAAAGTGTTCCTACTAATATTTTAGTCGATAAAGATGGAACTATTCTTGAAATAACATCAAAATATAATCTTTTAAAAAATTTAAACAATATAATGAAAAAATAAATATTAAGAAACTTAGGGAATCCGATGATGATTCCCTTTTTTATCATAAATTTGTGATACAATAAGTAAGAAAAATAAAAAAGTGAGGGATTATGAATAAAAAAATTCTTATAATTGAAGATGAAATAAATTTAGCCGAGATAATAAAAAAAGAATTCTTAAAACATGAATTTTCAGTTGAAGTATCAACTAATGGAGATACTGCTGTAGAAGATTTTTATCGCTTTTCTCCAAACCTCGTACTTTTGGATATCAATCTTCCTAGAAAAAACGGATGGGAAATATGTCGTGAAATAAGAGATGTTTCTGATGTCCCTATTATAATAATGACTGCTAGAGATACTGAAATGGATGAGATACAAGGACTAGAGCTGGGCGCTAATGATTATATTACAAAACCTTTTAGTTTGAAAATTATGGTTATAAAAATAAAAAAATTATTGAAATTGGATGGAGAAAACATTTTTAAATTAAATGGATTGATGTTTGATTTTAAAAATTATATTTTTGAAATAGACGATATGCAAATATCTTTTACAAAAAGAGAAGTTCAACTTTTAGAATATTTTACAAAACATAAGGGACTTGTCCTGACTCGAGAGGCTATTTTAAACGAAATATGGGGATATGAATATTTTGGTGAAGAAAGGGCAGTGGATACATTAGTTACTAGAGTTAGAAAAAAAATGGGTCATTTTGCTGAATGTATAAAATCAATGAGAGGAGTTGGATATGTTTTTGACCAAAATGAGAATTAATTTTTTCACTAAAATATTTATTTTTTCATCTTCTATTATAGTTTTCACCTTACTTGTTAGTTATATGAGTAATATAATATTTTTAGATCAATTTTATATCTACAGAAAGAAAAAAATGATGCTAGAAATAATAAAGATTGCAAAAGATTACACGTCAAAAAACGAAGAAAAAAATTTAGATGAATATATTTATAAAATAAAAGAACTAGAAGGTGTGGAAGTTAATATTGATAAAAAAGCTTTACGAATGAGCCGAAGCAATATGATGAGTAATCATATGAGTATGACCACAAAGATTCCTCTTAATCAATTTTATAAAAATAATCTTCCGGGAGTAGGAGCTCTTATTCTTTATTATGGAGAAAAGCTTCCAGACGGAAGAAATATCTATGTAAGTACTTCTTTATCTATTATGAATGCTCACAAACACGAAACTAATATTTTTAATTTTTTGACAGGAATTTTTGCATTAATTTTTTCTATTCTAGCTGGAGCTTTTTTCTCTAAAAAAATAACTAAAGATATTTCTTCACTCAGTAAAACAGCAGAAAAAATAGCAAAATTAGATTTCCCTAAAAATATTGCGATACATAGAAAAGATGAAATTGGAGATTTGAGTAAAAGTTTAGAAAAAATGTCATTGGAACTTTCTAATTCTATAAATAATCTAAAATCTTTTGTATCTACAGCTTCACATGAATTAAGAACTCCCATATCTGTACTTATTAGCTATTCCAAAGCTCTTTTAGAAAATAAATTTGAAAACGAAGCTGAAGAAAAAAAATATAAAAGTATAATCTTAAAAGAAGTTTTAGAAATGAGAGAGCTCATAGAAAATCTTCTTATAATCTCTAAATTAGACGCTCTTGATTATAAAAATAAAAAAGAAAACATTAACTTTTTGGAAATTTTGAAAGATTCAATTGATAAATATGATTTTTTAGAACTGGAAAAAGAATTGGAAGTAAATTTAAATATTCAAAATAGTTTTATAATGTCAGATAAAAAACTTTTGAAATTGGCTTTTGATAATATAATCCAAAATGCTTTTAGATATTCTCCGCAGTTTGAAACTATAGATATTTTTCAAAAAGAAAATTATCTTTTTATAAAAAATAAAATAAATACAGAAAATAAGTTAGATGCACAACATCTTCTTCAGCCTTTTGTTCGTGGAAAAAATGCAGAAGATATGGAAGTAGATGGTATGGGATTAGGACTTTCGATTATAAAAAAAGCTCTTTTGCTAAACGAAACTGATTTTGATATTGAAATTAATGAACATTTTTTTATAATTAAGTTGAAATTTTAGATTGTCGGGCAACCCGACAATCTCTTTTTTTATTTTAAAATTTTTCTTTAAAACTACACTTTTTACATAGTTTTTCGACTGCTATGTAGTTAGAAAACCCACAATAGATAGCTTTTGCTCTTTCACTTTCTATAATACTTTTAAAACTTTCTCCAAAAACATTTCCTAAATTAGTTACCCCTTCGCCATCTAAACAGCAAGGAACAACAGTTCCATCTACTAATATAGCCACCTGATTTCTAAGTCCATGGCAAAATCCTTTTTCCTCATAATAGGTATCACTCAGTTCTGGCCATTTAAATTCTAAATCGGAATTTATATACAATTTATCTTTTATTTTCAGACCTTTTCCAGGTACAATAAGTTCTGAAATTTTATACTTTAAATCAAATTTTTTCTCTATTTTATCCAAAATATAATTATTTCCTTTTTGTTGTAAAGAATTTTTATCATCTTTATTGAAGTTCCAAAGCCTTAGTGAAATATATGTTTGATTTTTTTCTAAAGATTTTTCTGTAAAAAAAAGAATGTTTTCAAGATAATTATTGTAATCAATAGATTCTAAATTTCCATCAAAACTATGCAATGAAAAATTTATTTGTCTCGGAGCGTTTTCTCCTAAAAGTAATTCCATAGAATTAGCAATTAAAGTTCCATTTGTTGTTATATTTATAAAAAAACCCTCTTTTTTAGCTATTCCAATAATTTCAACAAGATTAGGATGAAATAAAGGTTCTCCTTTTACATGAAGATAAATATGCTTGCTGTATTCTTTTATCTCTTTTAATATATGGCTGAAGTTCTCTATCGACATATATTGAGCTTTTCTTTTTGTAGCGGGGCAAAAGCTACATTTTAAATTACAAATATTAGAAATTTCAATGTATATTTTTTTAAATGTATTCATATTTTACTCCTTTTTTCATTCTTTCAGTTTATTATATCACAAAATTAAAAGAAAATAAAAAGATTGTAAGGCTCCTAACAATCTTTTTATTTTTGGAATTTTACTTGTTTTTAATGTATACTAAAAAAAAACAAAAGGATTCTCTATGAAAATAAATTTTATCAAAATAACAGAAAAAAAAATAAAAAAAATTTTAATAAAACGAAAAAAAAATACTTACAAAAATGATTTTGGTCATACCTATGTTTTTGCTGGTAATTCTGATTATGTAGGTGCTGCTTTTTTTTCTTCAGAAGCCTGTGTCAGAGCTGGTTCTGGATTAGTTACTCTTTTTACAGACGTTGAAATTTTAGATATTATGAAAACAAAATTGAATGAAGTTATGGTCAAAGACATTTCTAAAAAAATAAATTTTAATAAAAGTAATGCTTTGGTTTTTGGTTGTGGAATGGGTAATAACATAAAAACTTTTAATTTTTTGAAAAAATTAGAAAAAATTCAACTTCCATTAGTTTTAGATGCCGACGGCATAAATGCATTGACTTTTAAAAAAGATTTTTACAAAAGTTTTTTAAAAAAAAGACAAGAAAGAACTATTTTAACACCACACTATGGAGAATTTTCAAAACTTATATCAGAAAAAAACATTCTTGATATAAAAAAAAATAGATTTTTAATAGCTAAAAAATTCGCAAAAAAACATAAAGTTATTTTAATTTTAAAAGATCATAAAACTTTAGTAACAGATGGAAAAAAAATCTATCTAAACACTACCGGAAACAGTTCTATGAGCAATGGTGGCATGGGAGATATTTTAGCAGGAATGATTGGTTCTTTTATTTCTCAAGGCTATTCCCCTTTAAAAGCTTCTGTTTTAGGTGTTTTTCTTCATGGGAAATGTGGTGATAATCTCAGTAAAAAAAATCTTATCGTTAATCCACGAGACATTTTAAAAAAATTTCCAAAATTAGAAAATTTCAAATAAAAACTAAAAAAAGAGATTGTCGGGTTGCCCGACAATCTCTTTTTAATTTTTATTTGTTCTATAGCTCCAAATTGCCGAACCAATAACTATTATTCCACCTATAACAGAATAAACATCTGGATGCTCTGACCAAAATAAAATTCCATATACTGCTGCAAAAAATATATTTAAATATTGATAAATTGAAACTTTATTAGCTGGTGATAATTTATATGAATTAGTTAAAAACAATTGTCCCATTCCTGCAAATATTCCAACTAAGCATAATCCTAAAAATTCCAAAAATGTAGGAACTTTAAAACCTTCAGCCAGCATTCCCGGTATCATAAATACACAACTATAAAAAGAAAACCAGAGAACTAAATTAGATGGTTTTTCCTCTCTAGAAAGAAATCTTACAAAAGTGTAAGCTGCTCCTGCAAAAAGAGATGATGTAAATCCTATCAATGCATACACAGCTGAAGAGTCGAATTTTGGTTTTATTACAAACATTGCTCCTACTAGCATTACAAAAATTAAAACTAACTGCTGCTTTTTAGGTTTTTCTTTTAAAAATATCCAAGCAAAAAGAGTTACCCAAATTGGAGACAAATTATTTAATAAAACTGCATCTGCAAGATATAATTTTTTTATGGCAAAAATATAACTTACTGCACCTAAAGTCCCAAGTATCGAACGAAAACAAAGTATACCTCTTGTTTTCCAATTTTTTCCTAATAAATTTAACTCCGATTTATTAGCTGTTACATATACGAAAATTGTACTAATTAAACCTCTAAAAAATATAATTTGATAAAAAGAAAATCCACTAGCATATTTTGCAAAAGCACCCATAGTTGCAAACGATATTGCTGATAAACACATAAATATAGCACCTTTAGAATTGTGAGTCATAACCTATCCTTTCTTAATTGATTTTAATAAACTGTTATCGCATATTTTTTTATAATAAAAAAGGAGATTCTAAATTTTAGAAATCTCCTTTCTATTGAATTACTTAGCTGCTACTGCATCGCTTAAAGCTTTTCCAGCTTTAAACTTAACTGCTTTTTTAGCAGGTATTTGAATTTCTACTCCAGTTTTAGGATTTCTTCCTAATTTTGCAGCTCTTTCTACAGCTTCGAATTTTCCGAATCCAACAAAACTTACATCGTTTCCTTCTACTAATATCTCTTGTATAGTTTCTAGAAATCCTTCTACTGCTCTTTCTGCTTCAGCTTTAGTTTTCATTCCTGTTTTCTTTAGGTATAATTCTATAAATTCTTTTTTAGTCATTTTTTGTTCTCCTTCTCATATTATTTTGTAACTATCATAGAATACTCTAAAATCAACGTTTTGGCAAATATTTTTTTGTTTTTTTAAAAAAAATTTATTTTTTTTGTTTTTTTTAGTGTATAATTTATAAAATACTAGAAAATACTATTGATAAAGGTGATAAAAAATGTATAAAAAAGACTATAAACAATTGGAACTCTTAAATTATTATAAAGAAAATAGAGAAGACTATAGAAAAATGGGAAAAAGATTGGAGAAATTCTTAACGATTCAATTTGAAAAAGAAAAAATTCTTTACCACTCAATTGATAGTCGTGCTAAAAGTCGTGAAAGCTTTTCGAAAAAAGTTCAAAGAAAAGAATATTATTCTCTAGAGTATGCCACTGACCTTTGTGGAATAAGAGTCATTACTTTTTTAGAAAGTGAAACGAAAATTGTAGAAAAATTTTTGAGAAAAATTTTTCTTATAGATGAAAAACGTAGTGAAGATAAAAGTGATACTCTTGGAGAAGATAAAGTTGGATATAAATCTATTCACTTAGTAGCTTCTCTTCCCAAATTGCTTTTAGCTTTTCCTGAATTTGAAAGATTTTCAAATCTTAAATTTGAAATTCAAGTAAGAACTATATTGCAACATGCCTGGGCTGAAGTTGAGCATGATAAAAATTATAAATTTAGCGGACAACTTCCACCAGATATTAAAAGAAGATTTAAACTTCTAGCTGGATTTTTAGAAATAGCTGATAGAGAATTTGAAAATATTTCGAAAGAAATTACAGAATATGAAAAAAAAGTTGCTCAAGAAATAGCAGATAATAAGCTTCAAGAAATTAGTATCAATTCTACTTCTCTCAGAAAGTACCTTAACGAAAAATTAAAACTTGCTGTTGCACAATCTATAAGTCAAAAAAGTATAAATCTTTTATCTGAAAATGAAATAAAAACTTTAAAAGATTTTCTTGAGTTAGAAAATCAAGAAATAATAAAAAAATATTTAGATATGAGAAATAAAAAAGGTCCTTCTAATTATGATGTTTTAATTAGACATCTTTTGGTTGAAAAATTTAAGTCTATTATTAAGTAAAAATGGAAAAGCAAATTTGCTTTTCCATTTTTACTTAATATACTTTTTTTTTACCACTTTCAATGCTATTATTTGATAATAATTATTATCAAAAATGAGGAGATAAAAATATGAAAAAATATGAAAAAATTGCTTTTATAAAGCTTTTTTTACAAAATAAATTTAATTCAAAAACTTATTTAGAATTTCTAAAAAATATTTTAAATATTGAGATTTCAAAAATAGAAAATATTAATATTTCTAATTTTTTTAAAATCGAAGAAAAACAAGAAAACTCTATTCTTTCTTGCAAAAATTTAGGTAGTTATTCAAGCGAAGAAAATGAAATAGCTCTTTTACAAATAAAACTTTCCTCTGAACTACTAATTTTTTCTGAAAATGAAAAAACTTTTATTTCTTCGTTTTTAAAAAAAATGAATTATTCACATGCAATTGTAGTTTTTTATAAAGAAGATTCTCCTAATTGGAGACTATCTTTAATAAAAAATTTAAATGATATAAACAATATTAAAAGAATCAATTATTCATTAGGTGAAGACGCTTTAATTAATTTTCCTTTAGAACAATTTAGTAAATTAGCCTCTCTATCTGAACCTCCTTCAATAAAAAATCTTGATAAAAGTTTTAGTTTAGAAAAATTTACTAATAATTTTTTTGAAGACTATAAAAAGCTTTATTTAAATTTAAAAGATTATATTGAAACTAACAAGTCTTCCTTTTCAATAAATTCCTCAGAAATTCAAGCTAAAATGTTTTTAGAAAAAATTGTTCTTTCATATTTTTTAGAAAAAAAAGGTTGGAATCTTCAAAAAGAATTTTATAATTTCAAAGAGATTAATATCCCTGATAATTTTTATTTTAATTCTGAAAAAAAAGGTATTTTTGATATTTTTAATAGTTATCCATTTTCTATCAAAGAAAACGATACTTATGAGATAGAGTTAGCTGTTGATCCTGAAATGCTAGGAAAGGTTTTTGAAAATCTTTTAGGAATCAAGGATAAGAGGTCCAAGGGCACGTTTTACACCCCGCGTGAGATAGTTGAGTACATTTCTAAGGAGACCATCCTTCACGCCCTTCTAAAAGCTTTTAAGGATGTTAATAAAGACATGTTACACTCATTTATTTTCTTAGGCGAGTTTTTTGCTCAAGAAGACAAAAAAAAAGTTTCAGAATTTTTAAAAATGCCAAAATTTGTAAGAGAGAACCCTATTCTTTTAGATAACTGTTTAAAAAATCTAAAAATACTTGATCCGTCAACAGGATCAGGAGCTTTTCCAGTAGGAATATTGCATGAAATAGTTAAAATTAGAAAGATTTTAACAGAATACATGGATTCAGAAATAAAAAGTTCTAGAACTTTGTTTTTTTTAAAAAAAGAAACTATAGAAAACTCACTTTATGGAATAGATATTGAAAATCATGCTGTAGAAATAACAAAACTTAGATTATCCTTATCTCTTCTTGCTGATGCAACCGAAGAAACTGATATTTTTTCTAAAATTAATTTTAATTTTATAACAGCTAATTCATTGACAGAAGATCTTTCAAAGCGAAAAAAATGGTTTATTTTAGATGGTTTTGATATTCTTATTGGAAACCCTCCTTATGTTGGAGAAAAAGGTAATAAAGAAATATTTAGAGCTATCTCCGAATCCTCTTTGGGAAAAACATTCTACATAGGAAAAAGTGATTTACTTTATTTCTTTTTTCATTTAGGGATAAATCTTTTAAAAAAAGATGGTATTTTAGGATTTATTACTACAAATTATTATTTAACAGCTGATGGAGCTAAAAAACTTAGGGAAGATTTAAAAGAACGAACTAATATTCTGAAATTAATTAATTTTAATAATTTAGTTATTTTTGAAAAAGCTAGAGGACAACATAATTTAGTTACTTTACTTGAAAAAAGTTTTTTTAAGAATAAAGAGCTTAAAACTATTTTATGTGATAAAAATATTCAGTTAACTTTAAACGATTTGGATGAAATATTTTCAGGAATATCTTCAAAAGTTTCTTATCATTTATTGAATTCAGAAGAAATTTTTAATGGAAAAAATAATTATATTCGAATGGAAAAAGATGAAATTACATCTATTTTAGAAAAAATGAAAATTAATTCTAGTGTATTAAAAACTTTTTTTTCAGTTAAGCAAGGAATTGTTTCTGGAGCAGACAAATTTAGTCTTGCTCATAAAACTAAATTTGTAATTGATGAAACTATTGGTAAAGGAATTTTTATTTTAAATGAAGAAGAGTTAAAAAATTTAAATTTAAATGAGACAGAATTCGATTTGATAAAACCTTTTTACAAAAATTCAGATATTTTCTCTTATATAAATAATGAGATTCCCAAACTTTGGGTAATTTATTTAACTAAAAATGAAGATCTTGAGGATTTTCCAAATATTAAAAAACATCTCTTAAAATATAAAGCTATTTTAGAAAATAAAAGAGAAACTAAAACAGGAAAGTTACCTTGGTATTCACTCAATTGGTCTAGAGAATTAAGTATTTTTACTTCTCCTAAAATTGTTACTCGTCAAAGGTGCAAAACTAATATGTTTGCATATAATGAATCAAATTGGTTTTCTAGTGCTGATGTTTATTATATAAATCCTAAAAAGGTTTCAAATATGCCATTTAATTTAAAATATATTTTAGCATTACTTAACTCTAAACTTTTTTTTCTTTGGTTTTATAAATATGGGAAAAGAAAAGGAGAGTTACTAGAACTTTATTCTACTCCTTTAGAAGAATTACCTATAAAAAATGTTCAATTAGAAATTCAAAATAAAATATCTTTATTAGTTGATAAAATTTTAATTGAAAAAAAATTAGGAAAAAATAGTGATTTTTTAGAATTAGAAATGAATAATTTAATTTATGACATATATTTATTAACAGAAAATGATAAGAAAATAGTTAACAATTTTACCTCTCTAAGTGTTTAGTTGTTTTATTGTTATAATTGTTTATTGTTAGGTTACAAAAAAAATGAAAAAAAAACATCAAAAAAAATCAATATTTTCAAGGATTTGCGAGCAAAAAAAAACTCAAAAAAACATCCTCATTAGGTTATACTAGTTCTCCTCATTAAGTTATACTATCTCTCCTCATTAGGTTATACGGTTTTTCCTCGTGGCTTTATACTAGTTTCCACGTGGGTGTATACCATTTGAAAATAATTACATAGTGAATTAGACTTTTTTCAATGATATAAAAATAATTTTGTCTTTTTTTAACAAAAATTATCCACGTGGGTGTATACCGTCTTAATTTTTTTTATTTTTTTATCCACGTGGGTGTATACCATTTTAATTTTTTTTATTTTTTTATCCACGTGGGTGTATACCATCTTAATAAAAATTTAAAAAAAATTAGGCAAAAAGATATATACAAATAAAAATCCTCGTTAGACTATACTTTTTTTGTTGAAATTACTTTAGTTTTATGGTAAGATTCAAGCTGAAAATATAAATTATTGTAATTTAAATCATTTTTTTATAAAAATCAGAGGTTATTTAATGTGTTGGTATAACTTAATGAGGAATATTTTAAATAGGGGATAAGTATGAGAAGAAAAATCGAGGAGCTTTGGCAAGAAGTAGAAGACCATGAGGCTGTAGAAACTTTAGAAGAGAATCTTTCTATTGAAAATCTAGAAATGCAAAATCCAAATTTAGTAAGAGTAGATATGAATATGATAGAGTACCCTCTTTTTAGTAAAAATAATCATAGAAAAAAAAATCAAGCTGTAAAATATCATTTTAATAACAATAAAAACATGTATATAAAAATTGAGCCTGTGGTTGGAGATTATATTCCTGGGGATTTTGAAGAAAAAGTATTTATTGGATTATTAAAATCTATGAAGAAAAAAGGATTTGTTCAATCTTTTTATATAACCTCTAGTGAAATTTTAGCAGAACTAGGCCTAGAAAATAAAATATATTATAAAAAAGTAAAACAAGCTATTTTAAG
>JBOFFH010000019.1:0-7528 GCA_051648485.1 Fusobacteriaceae bacterium | reverse complement strand
TTCGTTGTGCTCACTTTTCAGTTCCCCTGAAAAATCTTTTAAAACTTTAGAGATCAAATTTAAAATAGTAGTTTTACCACACCCTGACTCTCCTAGAATTACAGAAATTTTATTTTTAGGAAATTCTAAAGAAATATTTTCTAAAACTTTTAAATCACCAAATTGTTTTGAAATATTTTTTAATTTAATCATACTTTTCCCACTTTCTAGATATTTTGTCTAATTTCTCAAAGCATAATTCCAAAAAATTAGATATTATTACAACTACTATCAGCCATGCAAAAAAAATATCTGTATTAAAATTATTTTTTTGATTTATCAATTCTCCACCTATTGTATTGTCTATTCCAGCTATTACTTCACCTGCTATCACCACTTTAAAAATTAAGGTTATCAACGAGTTAAAACTTTTACTTAAATAAAAATATACCCAAGGAACATAGATAGTTTTAAATTGTTGAAATTTCTTTATTTTGTAAAGTGTTGCCATTTCAACTATTTTTTTATCTATATTTTCTATACTCGACAAAATAAGGTCATAAACCATTCCTAAAGATATTGCTACTCCTACTATAAGAGGAACTGTTTTGAGTTTCCAATATATTATAACTAAAAGAATTAATCCCATTGTAGGAAGTGATTTTATAATTGAAATAAAAGGCACTAAAAAAAATTTAAAAACTCTATTTTTATTCCCTAAAATTGAAAAGACCGTTCCCAATACCAAACTTATAAAACTAGCTAAAAAAACTGTTTTGATAGTATTAAAAATTATTTTTAATCCGGAAAAAGTTAATACGTTCTCTAAAATACTTTTAAACACTTCTGATATTTTAGGAAAAAGTAAAGAATTTCCAGTATACATAGAAATACAATAATATACAAATAAAATTAATAGCCAATTTACATATAAAAAATTATTTCTCAACCTATCTAAAAATTTTATCATCTATTTTTTTTCCTTCTATTATTTCTATAAACTTTTGATAAGATTTATAACTATCTTTTCCAGAAACAAATTTCAAATTAAATCTTTTTACACTTTGAGTATCTATATTTTCTTTTTTGTAAATATTTGTTTCAGGATTTTCAACTAAAAATTCCAAACTTTTTTTATATATCAATAAAAAATAATCAACAAAATCTTTATTTTTTTCTAGAAAACTATTTTTTACAATAAGTGTAGATTGTGGATAACCTAAATTATCATTATAAAGATTTTTCCACTCTTCATTGAAACTAAAAATAATCTTTAAATTTTTATCTTTTTTTAGAAGATTTGAAACCAAAGGCTCAGGAATAGCCGCATAAGATATTTTTTTTCCTAGAAGCATTATAGCCACTTCACTTGGGGTTGGATAATAAAATATTTCAACCTCTTCTATTTTATTTTTTTTCAAAATATTTTTTAACACAGTATCTGGTGTTAAGTTTTTTCCATTTATAGCCAGCTTTTTTCCTTGTAACTCAGAAATTGAATTTAAATTTTCGTAACCTAAAATATAAAAAGATCCCCATCCAACTGTTCCCAATACAGAGTAATTCAATTTCTTTTCAGAAATAATACTTACTATGCTTGAAGGTACTATTGCTATATCTGCTGATTCTTTTAAAACACTATTAATAAGAGCTGAAGAATTTTTTTCAGAATTATAATTCATCTCTTTTTTTTCTATCAACTCATCTTGTAACATTTTTTCTACAGTTAACGAGGTTATTCCAGTTGGATAATTAAAATTTATTTTTTCTGAGCTATCTGAATAAGAAACGCTAAAAATTATAATAAATGATAATAAAATTTTAAAAAACAAACTTTTTTTCATAATGACTCCTACTTTTACTTTATTTTTTATCTATATGATAGTATTATTATAACATGGGTTTATAATAAATTAAATATTAGCGAGGAAAAAAATGGACAGCTCTAGAATTATTTTAATTCACGGTTTTTTAAAAAACAATAATGACATGAAATATCTTGAAAAATTTTTTTTAAATAAAGGTTTTTTAGTAGATAATTTAAATCTCCCTTTGACTTTTTCTAAAATAAAAAAAAGTGAAGATATTTTATCTGAAAAAATAAAATATCTTTTGAAAGATAAAATTAATCCTTCTAAAGAATTAGTCATTATTGGATATGGACTAGGAGGAGTAGTTTTAAGAAAAGTTATTAACAATCTCAACATTTCAAATTCATTTATCAAGATTGTTTTAATTGCTTCTCCTACTAAAATGCCTAAGATTTTCAAAACTTATCCCAATATTTTAAAAATAGCCAGTAAAATTTTTAAGCCTTTAGATGTTTTTCAAAGTGGAGATATTGAAAAACTGGAACAATGTGATGAGTTTAAATTAGGAATAATTGCTGGAACGAGTAGTGAAGATACAACTTTTTTTAAAATTTTAGATACTTATAACGATGGAACTTTTAGTTTGGACGAAGTAATATTTGAAAAAAAATTCGAACTTTTAAAAATTCCTTTTGGACACAATGAACTTCACAAAAGAAAAGGAACTGCTGAATATATTTTAGATTTTATTGAAACTGGAAAATTTAAAATTGAAGCAAAAAAAGAGAAGGTCTAATACCTTCTCTTTTTTTCAATCTTATAACTCTTTTGCCTCAATATGCCAAAGTTCTTCTGCATATTGAGATATTGTTCTATCTGAAGAAAACTTTCCAGCATTAGTTATATTCAACCAAGCTTTTTTTGCCCACTCCATTTTATTACTATAGCCTTCATTAGCTTTTTTTTGTATTTCACGGTATGCTTCAAAATCTTTTAAAAGATAGTATTCATCCGCTTCATGCCAACTACTTCCATTCATTATAGCATCATATATCTCTTTAAACATTCCTGTTCCATCATCTGAAAAAGTTCCATTTATTAACGAGTCTATAATTACTTTCAATCCTGGTACACTGTTGTAATATTCCCAAGGATTATACCCTTCAAATTTCAATTTATGAATATCATCTACTGTAAGTCCAAAAATATAGTTGTTTTTAAGCCCAGCTTCTTCAATTATTTCTACATTGGCACCATCTAGTGTTCCTAATGTTAAAGCACCATTTAGCATAAACTTCATATTTCCTGTTCCTGAAGCTTCTTTTCCTGCTGTAGAAATTTGTTCAGATATATCTGCTGCTGGGAATATTTTATGAGCTACTGAAACTCTGTAGTTTTCAACAAAAATAACTTTTATACGCCCTCTTACTTCTGGATCATTATCTATTTTCTTAGCCACTTCGTTTATAAGCTTTATGATTCCTTTAGCTCTTCTGTATCCTGGTGCAGCTTTAGAACCAAATATATATGTTACTGGTTCCATAACGAGTCCCGGATTACTTTTTATTTTATTATAAAGATCTATAACATGAAATATATTCAAAAGTTGACGCTTGTACTCATGTAATCTTTTAACTTGAACATCAAAGATTGAGTTTACATTTATTTCTGCTCCTTGATTCATTTTTAAGTAATCTACCAGTTCTTGCTTTTTAAGTTGTTTTATCTCTAAGAATTTTTCTAATATAGTTGTGTCTTCTGCATATTTTTCCAATTTTTTCAATTGAGAAAGATCTTTTATCCAAGATTTTCCTATTAGATTAGTTATTAAATCTGAAAGTTCGGGATTAGATAACAACAACCATCTTCTTTGAGTTATTCCATTAGTTTTATTTTGAAAACGTTTTGGATACAATTCGTACCAATCTTTCAACTCTTCATTTTTCAAGATTTCTGTATGTATTGCAGCAACTCCATTTGTATAAGAACTTCCATAAATAGCTAACCATGCCATATGAATTAAATCTCCTTGAATAATTGCCATTTTCTTTTGTTTTTCGATATTTTCTGGAAATTTTTCCTGTAACAAATGATTAAATTGATTATTTATTCCTTTGATAATTTCATAAATTCTTGGAAGAATCTCTTCATAAAGACCTACCCACCACTTTTCTAATGCTTCTGACAAAATCGTATGATTTGTATAAGCAAATGTTTTTACAACTATATCCCAAGCTTTTGTCCATTCTACTCCCTCTACATCGCAAAGCAGTCTCATTAATTCTGGAATTGCAATAGTTGGATGAGTATCATTCAATTGAATAACATTAAATCCTGGAAGTAATGAAAACTTATTTCCATGAATAGTTTTAAACTTTCTCAAAATATCTTGAAGTGAAGCTGAAACAAAAAAATATTGCTGTCTTAAACGAAGTTTTTTTCCTTCATTAGTTGAATCATTTGGATAAAGAACTCTAGATATATCTTGTGCTCTATTAGCTTCCCAAAGAGCTTTATCATAGTTTTGTGCACTAAAAGCTGCATAGTCTAAATCATTTAGAGGTTCAGCTTCCCAGAGTCTTAAAGTGTTTACATTTTTTGTACCATATCCTATAACAGGAGTATCATAAGGTATAGCTCTAACCGTCATATCTTTAAATTTAACTAACACTTCTTCACCCATTTTTCTAACTGACCAAGGATCTCCATATTTTAACCAAGTTTCAGGATATTCTACTTGATAACCATTTTCTATTTTTTGATTAAAGATTCCGTTTTTATAACGAATACTATAACCTCTTCCTGGTAGATTCAAGGTAGCCAAAGAATCCATGAAACAAGCTGCTAATCTTCCTAGTCCACCATTTCCTATACCGGCATCTTCTTCTGCACCCTCAACTATATTGTAATCAATGCCTAAATCTTCTAATGCACCTTTTACACCTGTCATCATTCCAAGGTTTATCAGATTATTTCCCAAAGCTCTTCCCATTAAAAATTCAGATGAAAGATAGTGAACTTGTCTTCCTTCCTGGTATTTTTCTGTTGTTTCTACCCAGTTTTCACTGATGCTCATCAATACAGTTTTTGCCAGAGCTGAATATATTTCGTGTTTTTCAGCTGTAGCAACTTTTTTTCCAGAATCCATCAATAAGTGTTCAACTATTCCCTCTTTAATTTGTTTCTTATTCAATATCATTTCCATACCCCTCCCAAATTTTAAAATTCTTTAAGTTCTTGTATAGTTCCTAAGTGTATATCTTTCCAGAATTCACTAGATCCATTTTTCTCAAGTTTAAGTATATAAATATCGTTATGAATGTGTTCGGCCAATATATTTACAAGTAAACCATTTTCAGAGTAAGTTCCATTTAACTCTCCTTCATAGTTACTTGCCATAAGTGCTTTTTTCATATCTGAAACCATCAATATCCTTTGATTTCTACTGCTTATTTCTTCTCTAAGTCTTTCTCTATGATAAAACTCTACTCCCAAATCCTCATAATTATGTTTTTCAAAACTAAAAAGAACTACTCTAACTCCTTTTTTTTCTAATATTTCAAAACATTCTTTAAATTTTTCTAAATTCCAGTTTGTGTTTATATAAAGTTCTTTTTCAGTAGTAATCATCATTTCTGTTATTCTACCTACTATTTCATTTTCTGAATTTAAATTATAAAATTGTGTTTGCTGCCAATTTGTATTTATTTTTTCAAACTCTTTATCTAAAATTTTAGTTGTGGCTTCCACTTCTCTTTTTATTTTAGCCAGCAACTCTTTAGGAGGCATAGGTAAATATGACCTTATATCTCCCTCTTGTATTGCCATTACATATCCTTTGTTTTGTAATTTAGAAAGAGTATCATAAACTGAAGTTCTTGGATATCCTAAGATCTTAGCTATTTTTGAACCATTAGATGAAGGATTTTTCAAAAGTTCTACATAAACCTCCGCCTCTTTAGAAGTTAATCCTAATATTTCCATTTTTTTTACTATATAATCAATATCCATTTTATCTCCTAAACTCTTTGGTTACTTTTTTTAATCTTTGAGCTAAATCCTCAGTTAATTCCGAGCTTTTTAATCTCCATTGCCAGTTATTTTCACTTGTAGAAGGAGTATTCATTCTAGCTGTATCTCCTAAACCAAGAATATCCTGCATTTGAGCCAAAGCTAATTGAGATTTTGTACTCCAAACTGCTTCTATAAATTTCCAATTTATTTCCCAAGATTTTACTTCCGGCATTTTTTCTAAATACTTTTCACACGATTCTTTGTCTTCCAAATCGCAATTTTGATACCAACCTAAAACTGTTCTATTATCATGAGTACCTGTGTATGCTACTGAATTTTTTGGATACTTATTGGGTAAATAGTCATTTTCCTCTTTAGAATCAAAAGCAAATAACAGTATCTTCATACCTGGATATTCACTATCTTTCAATAATTTTTCAACTGCTGGAGTTAAAAAACCTAAATCTTCAGCTATTATAGGCATATCCCCCACAGCTTCTTTGATAGCATGGAAAAGTTTCATCCCAGGACCTTTTTCCCATTTACCATTAACTGCTGTTGGAGAACCTGCTGGAATAGCCCAGTAAGATTCAAATCCACGAAAATGATCTATTCTTACTATGTCATGAATCTCAAAACAAGCTTTTATACGCTCTATCCACCAAGAAAAGCCATCTTTTTCTATAACTTTCCAATCATAAAGAGGATTTCCCCAAAGTTGTCCATTTTTACTAAATGCATCTGGAGGGCATCCTGCAACTTTTTTAGGATTTTTATTTTTATCAAATAAAAACATTTCACTTTTAGACCAAGCATCACTACTATCTGGTGCAACAAATATAGGAATATCGCCTATTATTTTTACAGATTTAGAATTGGCATAAACTTTTATTTTTTTCCACTGCATAAAGAATATGTACTGTACAAAAAGATAATAATCCATTTTATTTTTCAATTCTTCTTTGACCTTTTTCAAAGCATCTTTCTCTCTATTTTTATACTCTTCTGGCCAACTATTCCAATTCATATGATTGAATTTTTCTTTTAAAGACATAAACAAACAATAATCTTCTATCCAATATTTTTGTTTAACTTTAAACTCTTTTAACTCTTTTTTTCTATCTGCTTCTAAAAATCTTTTATAAGCTTTTTTTAAAAGAGGAAGTTTGTGGGTATAAATGAAACCATAATCTATACCATTTTCTTTGTTGTGTTCTTTTAAAAAATTTAATTCTTCATTGATTAATAATTCATCCTCTAACAAAGCTTCTAAATCTATAAAATATGGATTCCCTGCAAAAGCAGAAAAAGATTGGTAAGGAGAATCTCCGTAGCCTGTTGCCCCCATCGGCAATATTTGCCAAAGTTTTTGTTCGGCTGAATGTAAAAAATCTACAAATTCATAAGCTGATTTTCCGAAATCTCCTATTCCATATTCACTTGGTAGAGAGGTTATGTGCATTAAAATTCCGCTACTTCTTTTAAACATAAATTTCACCTTTCCTCTTTCTTTTTTTATTCTTTTACTCCACCAGCAGTAAGTCCACCAACTAAATATTTAGATAAACTTATAAACAATATCACTACTGGGATACTTGTGATTAAAGCCGCTGCAGAATATACTCCCCATTCTGCTGCAAATGAACCTTGTAAATTTACAAGTCCAACTGGCAGTGTTAATTTTTCTGAATTTGTGATTACTATCCTTGCTATTACAAATTCTG
>JBOFFH010000018.1:0-2282 GCA_051648485.1 Fusobacteriaceae bacterium | reverse complement strand
TATTTAGATTTTGAAAAAGCTATGAAAAAGAATAAGGATCTAAAACATATGACAGTATCACAGCTACTTAATCTCGCTCTTTATTGGGCTATTGAAAAAGTATCCGAAAAATAAAAAAAATAAAAATTTTTAAACTTTTTCAGACTAACCCTAGTCTAAATATCATAATAAACAAATAAATAATTCTCCCCCGAAATATTATTTGTGAATCATATATTTCTCCCCAAGAAAATATAGAAAAACTCTGAAATTGATGTTCAGAGTTTTTTACTTTTTTGTCATAAATTTTTGAATATTCTCCCTCTACCACTTTTCTCTAGAAGTATTTTTTTTATTATATTTTCTATTAATTGTATTTTTTTCATAAAAAATATATAATATAGAGATGAAAAAAGAAAATACAATTTAGCTGAGTATCTTTAAAAAAGGAGAAGGTATGAATTTAGCAATAGAAAAAGCACTTATAAATAGAAATATAGATTATCCCGACCACAATCCTAAAATAGTAATAAATGGAAGTGTAAAAGGGATTCAAAAAAAAGTAAAAGAAATTTTAAAGAAATCTTCTCGAATTGATATAGCAGTTAGTTATGCTGTTTGGTCAGGATTATCTCTTATACATAAAGATTTACAAAAATTTGATTCTAAAAGTAAAATAATTGTTACAACAGAGGGAATGGTTACAGATATAAAGTCATTAAAAGCTTTAAAACAGCTACCAATTAGCTCTAAAGTTTATGATCCTGAATATGGAGATATGGGCTTCCATTTAAAAAGTTATTTTGGTGAAAATATGGAAGAAAAAACCCTTTTAATTGGAAGCTCTAATATATCATCCAGAGCTTTTGGTCTTGTTCATGAAATGGGAGTTGAAATTAAATCTAAAGGTGAAGGTCAAATCATAAGTGAATATAGAGACACTTTTGATGCAATTTGGAATGATAAATCCTCAAAACCTATTACAGATATATTTATTGACGAATATAAAGAAAAATTCAATAATAAAAAAGAAATGTTAAAAAAACTGTGTGACTTTAAATTAGAAACTGAAATAACTCCAAATTACATGCAAAGAAAAGCTTTAGAAAAATTAAAAGAGTGTCGAAAACAATTTGATAAAGGCCTTGTTGTAGCTGCAACGGGAACAGGTAAAACTTATTTATCAGCATTTGATGTAAAAGATTCAGGAGCTAAAAAGGTTTTATTTCTAGTTCATAATCGACTTATTTTAACTGATGCCATTAAAACTTTTAAAAAAGTATTCAAAGATAAAATAATATTGGAATTAAAAACTGATAGTACCCCTGAACAAATACTAAATGCAGATTTTATTTTTACAACAGATAAAACTGCTAAAAGTATTTTTTGCGAGAACTCTAGATATAAAGAATGTTTTTTTGATTATATTATCTATGATGAAGCACATAAAATTGGAGAAGAAACTATATATAGAAACTTAATTGAATGGTTTAAACCAAAGTTTTCTCTAGGAATTACAGCTACTCCAGAAAGAAGTGACAATCCTAAATATCTATTTGAAGTATTTAAATATAATGTTCCTTATGAAATAAGGTTATTAGATGCTATGGAACATGAATTAGTTTGTCCTTTTACTTATTATGGTTATAATCTTGATGAAAAACTTTTAAAAGCTAAAGAAAAATTTGATATAGAAAAATTAGCACCATACCTAAAAAACATTATTAAAGATAAGGGACATTATGGAGAAAAATTGAAAGGAATTGTCTTTTGCAAAGATGTTGATGAAGCTGAAAGCTTATCAAAGGAGTTTAATAAGTTAAATGTTATTAGTTTCTGTGCAAGTGGTCAAAAGATTGATAGAGAAAAAATCGAAAATGCAATTTTAGATTTAAAATCCGATGAAGAAAAAAGTACTGAATTGATTTGTGTTGTTGATAGATTTAATGAAGGAATTGATATTCCAGGAATAAATACAATTATTATGCTTAGAAATACTACTTCTTCAATAATATATTTGCAACAATTAGGAAGAGGTTTAAGAAGAACCGAAGATCCACATAAATATGTAACAGTTTTCGATATAATTGGAAATTCTAAAAATAATTATAGTATAGCTGAGGTTTTAACAGGAAATACAACTGTTGATAAACGAAAATTATTTCAATATGCTAATAGTGAATTTAAAAATGTTTCACCTTTTATTAATGTTGAAATCGAAAAAGAAGCTATGGATAAAATAATAAAATCTATCTCTAAAGAGTTTAAAGTTGAAAATAGGCTTAAACAAAAATTTAAAGATG
>JBOFFH010000017.1:0-3543 GCA_051648485.1 Fusobacteriaceae bacterium | reverse complement strand
AACTTTTTAAGACTAACCCTAGTCTAAATAATGTAATACACAAATAAATAATTCTCCCCCGAAATATTATTTGTGAATCATATATTTCTCCCCAAGAAAATATAGAAAAACTCTGAAATTGATGTTCAGAGTTTTTTACTTTTTTGAATAGAATGATTATCTTAAAAAATTTATTAAAATAAAATTTTTGATTTATTTTAAATTTTAGAGTATATTCTAACTAGATAATAACTTATTTAAATATTGTTATATGGGGATGAAAAATGAAAAAAATAATAGAAGTAGTTGCAGGGATAATTGAGAATGAAAAAAAAGAAATATTTTGTGTAAAACGAAGTGAAAGTATGAGTTTACCGAATTTTTGGGAATTTCCAGGAGGAAAGGTAGAAAAAAATGAAAGTTTTTTATCTGCTTTAAAAAGGGAACTTTTAGAAGAACTGGAAATAAAATCAGAAATTGAAGAAAAAATTTTCTCGGAAACTGTTTATCACTATGAAAATTTTAGTATAAAACTTATTTGTTTCAAGGTGAAATTCTTTTTAGGAGATATCATATTAAAAGAACATAGTGAAAAAATATGGTTAGAAAGATCACAACTAAAAAAATTAAAATGGGCTCCTGCAGATATAGAAGTTGTCGAAAAGTTGCAAAACGAAGGAGAAAAATAGATGATTATTAGTCATACTACTGAACTTTTAGAGAGCTTAAAAACAGGATTTATAGATAAAACAATTTTATCTAAAGATGAATATAAACCACAAATTTTAATAAATAATAAACAGAAAAATATAAAAGTTTTAACTACTATTGAAAGAGAGTTAAAAAATTGTGATGAATTTTGGTTTTCAGTTGCTTTTGTAACTAAAAGTGGGGTTGCCACTCTTATAAATACCTTTGAACAACTTAAAAATAAAGGAATAAGAGGTAAAATTTTAGTTTCACAGTATTTGAATTTTACAGAACCAGAAGCTCTTAAAACACTTTTAAAATTCGAAAATATCGAATTAAAAATAGCTGTAAAAAATGATTATCATGCCAAGGGATATCTTTTTAAAAAAAATGAAAATTATAATTTAATAATAGGCAGCAGTAATTTTACTGCTACAGCTTTTTCAACTAATACAGAGTGGAATTTGAAAGTTTCTTCCACTGAAAATTCATACATAACAAATGAAATTTTAAGAGAGTTTAAAAAAGAGTTTGAAAACGGAATAGATGTTACGCCAGAATTTATAAAAAAATATGAAAAGATATATAAAAAACAAAAATATATAACTCTAAAAGATTTATATGAAGAGATTAGAGAAGAAGAATTTGGATGGACAACTAAAATTTTACCTAATTCTATGCAAAGTGAAGCTTTAAAAAAACTCGATGAACTCGTAGAATTAGGAGAAAATAAAGCTCTTATTATTTCTGCTACAGGAACAGGAAAAACATATCTTTCTGCTTTTCACGTAAAAAAATTTAATCCTAAAAAATTTCTTTTTATAGTTCATAGAGAAAATATAGCTAAGGCAGCTAAAAAAACTTTTCAAAATATTTTCGGAGATGAAAAAACTATGGGAATTTATTCTGGAAATAAAAAAGGAACAGAGGATTATCTTTTTTCCACAGTTCAAACCCTATCTAAACAAGAACATTTGAATAAATTCCATCCTCAATATTTTGATTACATAGTTATTGATGAAACTCATAGAGTAGCAGCTGAATCTTATCAAAAAATTATTAAATATTTTAAACCTAAATTTCTTTTAGGAATGACAGCCACACCAGAAAGAACAGATAACTGTGATATATTTAAAGAGTTTGATCACAATGTGGCCTATGAAATAAGATTACAAAGAGCTTTAGAAGAGGAGATGTTAGTTCCATTCCACTATTATGGCGTTACAGATATAGAAACAGATAACGAAATAAATGAAGAAAAAAGAGTTTTTAACTATATACCTAAAAATGAAAGAGTAGATAAAATAATAGAAAAAGCTGAGTTATATGGTTGTGACAATGGAGATATTAGAGGATTGGTATTTTGCTCAAAAATAGAATCAGCTATTTATTTTTCAGACGAGTTTAATAAAAGAGGCTATCGAACTTTATCTCTTTCAGGAGCTAATACCATAGAAGAGAGAGAATCAGCGATAACAAGATTGCAAACGAGTTCTTTTGAAAAATTAGATTATATTTTTACAGTCGATATATTTAATGAAGGTATAGATATTCCTAAAATAAATCAAATAATTATGTTGAGAGGAACTGAATCCCACATTGTTTTTATTCAACAATTAGGAAGAGGACTCAGAAAATCAAAAGATAAAGATTATCTTACAGTTATAGACTTTATCGGGAACTATAAAAACAATTATCTTATTCCTATAGCTCTTTTTGGAGAAACTTCTTACAACAAAGATAATTTAAGAAGTCTTATGGTCAAGGGAAATAGCATGCTTCCAGGAAGTTCAACTGTAAATTTTGATAAAATATCGAAAGAAAGAATTTTTCACTCTATAGACCAAAGTAAAATAAATCAAAAAAGTAATTTACTAGAAGAGTATAAATTTTTAAAAGCAAAACTTGGAAGATCTCCCATGATGGTAGATTTTTTAGAAAACAATTTAAGAGATCCCTATACATTTGTAGAGTATTCAAAATCTTATTACAATTTTTTAGAAACGATAAAAGAGGTTGAAAACTCAGAAGTTAAAATTTTAAATGAAAAACTTAAAGAACTTTTAAGATATTTTTCAGAAAATATAGGCAACGGAAAAAGAATAGAAGAGATTTTAATATTGAAATCTTTAGTTTTGGATAAAAAAGAAAAATTATCTTTAATGGATTTTAAAAATGATTTGAAATCAAAATATCTTATAGAAAACTGTAAAGAAATGAAGCTAAACTCTTTAATAAGAAATATAAATTTTAAATTTATAAAAAAAGATGAAAAAATAGTTGGATATGAAAACGATGAGTTTTTTTTAGAAGATAAATTTAAAAATTACTTGAAGAATTATGAATTCAAAAGATATTTTTTAGATATATTAGAATATGGTGAAAGAGTTTTCGATGAAGCTTCAAAAAAATATACATATTTAGATGGATTTTTTTTATATAAAAAATACTCAAGAAAAGATGTTTGTAGAATTTTAAATTGGGATTATAACGAGGAAAGTACAGTTTATGGTTATAAAATAAAGCATGGAACTTGTCCTTTATTTGTAAATTACCATAAAGATGAAAATATAAATGAAAATATAAACTATGATGACCACTTCCAAGATAGACAAACCTTTAACTGGATGTCTAAGTCTAACAGAAGATTAGAAAGTAGTGAAATAAAAGAATTGAGAGAAAATAGTGAAAACTTGAGAATACCTTTATTTATAAAAAAATATAACGGTGAAAGCTCAGATTTTTATTATATGGGAGATGTGACTCCTTTAAAAGAGTCTTTTGAAGAAGCTAAAATGACTAATGGAAAATCTGTTGTAAAAATAAAATTGATTTTAAAACAACCTGTGGAAGAGGAACTTTTTGAATATATCA
>JBOFFH010000016.1:0-4990 GCA_051648485.1 Fusobacteriaceae bacterium | reverse complement strand
TTAAATCTTGAAAGTTCTATTTCTCTGTTGATTTCTTTTAATTCTTCATTTATGAGTTTTATCTCTGAATGAACTTTAGGATTAAAACCATATTTTTCTTTCATAAATTCACAATAACAGCTATAAAACTCGTGTTCTGTTTTAGATTTTTTCAATTGTTTAAAACTATTCACCATATTTTTTTTGACTGTTTTTTTATTTTTAGTTAAAAGGTAAAAAATCACACCACTTTGAATTAAAACTAATAATAAAAGTAACCCAGATATCCAATAGATTTTTTCACCATATTTTTCTTGGACTCCAACGATCTCTATTTTTATAGGTAAACTTTCTTCTATTTCTTCTTTATTTTCTATTTCACCAATATCTTCTTTTGATTTTTTTATAGAATTTTCTACTATATTGTCACCTTTTACTTTTATAGTTTTACCAGGTAAAATTATTTCACTATATTTTTGAGTTTCAGTATCGAAATAATTAATTTTTATTTCTGGAATCTTTATATCCCCAGATTTTTTTGGAATAAAAGCTATTTCAAAATTCTTTTCACTATAATACTCACCATTTTTTATCTCTTCTTTAACATTTGTCACATTTTGAAAATTTTGAATATCACCACTATTAGGAATATCTAGTTTTTCAAAAAGAGATAAATTAACATCTCCGAAAAGTTTTAAATTAACAGTGTAACTTTCACCTAAATTTATCTCTGCTTCCACTGGTGATGACTCCATTTTTAATTTTCCAACTATATTTGTGAATTTTTTTGGTTTATTCTCTACTGGAAGAGGTAGTATATCTATCTCTACACTTTCATTTCCTAAAAATAATCTTTTTTCTCCAAGAATTTCTATTTCACCAGACTTTATTATTTTTTTTCCACTGGAATTACTATCTAAAATTCCACGATATACAACTATTTCCAAAGCATTTTCGCCTTGATAATTTATATTTTTAATCTCTAAAGAACCATTTCTTAAAACCGGTGTCAAATCTTTCACTGAAAAATTCGACAATTCTGGTCTTTTTACAACTTGAAAATCTCTTAAATTTCTAAAAGCAAAAAAAGTTTCTTGATAAACAAATTTTTCTCCAAAATATAGTTTATTTTTAGGAAAATCAGTCATTAAAATATAGTTTTCTTTTCTGTCATTTAGATTTTCTTTTGTTTTTTCAGAAGTTACAATATTTTTATTGTTTTCTTCTACTTCAATCTCTACATTATTAGATTTTTCTTGCATCATCTCTACAATAAGATTAAAATTTCCAATTGATTTTGGTCTCAGTGTATAAATATCTTTTATAATAGAAGATCTTTTAAAATTTATTATACTATAGCTTGAACTGCTACTCTTTGATAAAATTTGAAAATTGTCCAATCCTTGAATAACATATTGCTTTTTTTCAATATTATTAAAATCTACGCTTATCTCCACCGTTTCATTTAAATCAATTCTACTTTCTGTAGAGGTTAAAATAATCTCACTGAAAGTTGAAACAGTAAAAATTAAAAATAATATCAATAATTTTATTTTTTTCATCATATCACCTACCATTTTTTACTATTTTCTTCATTATTTTGATTTATAAACCTCTCATTGTTTTTAAAAGCTTGTTTCTCATTTATTTCTAACTTTTCTAAAATATATTGCAATTCCTGCTCTGATATTTTTTCTGATTTTTCAAGATCTTGTTTTTCTTCAGTATTCACAGCAGAGTTTTCTGTATTCGTAGCTTGTTCATTTTTATTTTTTTGAGCATCATCAAGTTTAGATTGTTCTTGTTGATCTTGTTGTTTTTGATCATTTTGCTGATCTTCATTTTCGTTTTTTGAACTATCTGATTTTTTTTCTTCTGAACTATCTTTTTGCTTTTGAGATTCATTCTGATTTTTTGAGTCTTCTTGTTTATCTTGTTCTTCTTGTTTTTGTTGCTGTTCTTGATTTTCTTTTTGTTCTTCTTGTTTCTCATTTTCTAATTTGTCAATTTTATTCAAAGTTATCTCATAATTTTTTTTGATATTTATCTCATCTTTTTGTTCAACAGCCAACTTATAAAAATCTAAAGCTGCCCTATAATTTTTAATAGCTGATTCTTTATTTTGATCTCTCAAGTAATTGTCACCCAGTTTCACTAAAGAGTTTCCTTTTAAAAAATTTAACTCATGCTCGGTTTCAACTACAAAATTATAATCTTCATTTGTATATTTTTCTTTAATTAAATTTTCCTCCACATATTTATGAGTGATAAAGTCAGACATATTCTTAAAAGATTTAAAATCTAAAATTATAATCATAATAGAGACTATAAAAAGCAAGGCTGCTTTATTTTTTATTTTCATATATCACACCTACTTTTACAAAGTATCCTAAAAGAATAAATATAAAACCTAATAAAAGAGGATACTGATAATATTTTTTGTAACTTTTGATTTTTGATTTTCTAGAAGTATCTCTACTTAAATTTTGTATACTTTGAAAAAAATTTCCAGTGTCATCTGAAAGATTATCTATTTGAATGTAACCTAAATTTGAAATAGATTTTAAAAGTTCATTATTCAAGCCACTTACAACTGTTTTTCCTGAATCATCTTTAATAAAACCTAAACTTATTCCTTTTTCTTCTTTTGGAATAGTACCACCACTTAAAGTTCCTATTCCAAAAGAATAAACTTCTAGATTATTATTTTTTACATAGTCGACAACTTTTTTTTCATAATCTCCACCATCTGAAATAATTACAAATATTTTATCCTTAACTTGGGCATCTTTAAAAGATTTTTCACCCAATTCCAAAGCTGAAAGTAACTCTGTTCCACCTCCAGAAATAAGGTTATTATCTATGGCTGATAAATAATTTTTAGCCATTTTATAATCCTCTGTTAGTGGCATTTGAATATAAGCACTATCCGAAAAAGGTATAAATCCTACTCTATCAGCTTTCAATCCATCTATTACTGAATTTATAACTCTTTTTCCTGCATCTAGCCTATTGGGATAAACATCTCCAACTCTCATAGAGTTGGAAGTATCTATTAAAAAATAAATATCCAATCCTTTTATTTCTCGAGTTTGAGATTCAATTTCTTTTTCTGGAGATAAAAGTGCAACAACCAATGACACTAGACCTAAAAAATAAAATAAAGCTTTTAAGTAGTCATAATCTTTTTTTTGTAATATTTCTAACTCTTTCAAAATCCAATTTTTTTTTCTCATACCCAGAAAAAATATTGGAATGAATATTCCAGGTATTAAAAACCAAAGAATATAATTTAAATTTCCAAATTCCATAATTCCTCCTAAGGTATTCTTATAAACATGAGATAGTTTAAACCTAAACCTAAAACAAGAAAAATTAATGCTATTTTTAAAAGATTTTCATAAAGTTCTTTACTTTGATAAAAATCCTCTGCTTCTATTTCTTTTTTCTCTATTTTATCTATTTCGTTAAAAATTTTTCTGAACTCATCTACATTGCTGGCTCTAAAATATTTACCACTTGATGTTTCAGCTATGTAATTCAATAACCCTTCATCTAGTTCAGTATTTTCAACTTTTCTAGTTCCAAAAAAAGAAGGAACTTCTATTTCTCTAGCACCTATTCCTATAGTGTAAACTTTTACTCCTAAATCCTTAGCAATTTTTGCGGCCCCTTCTGGACTCATTTCTCCTGAATTGTTTTCCCCATCCGTGAGTAAAATTACCACCGAAGAGTTAGTCGAAGATTCTTTTACACGATTTAAAGCTACTCCTAGACCCATTCCTATAGCTGTTCTGTTATTACTTGTGATATCGTCTACAGTAATTTTTGTAACTATTTCTTTTACAACATTGAGATCAAAAGTGAGTGGAACTTTACTATAAGCATCACCACCAAAAACTACTAAGGATACTCTATCTCCATCTCTTTTATTTAAAAATTCTTTTATAAGTTCTTTGGCTTTTTCCAATCTGTTGGGCGAGAAATCAGTTGCCATCATAGATTGAGAAAGGTCTAATGCCAAGACTATATCTATTCCTTTTCTATTAATTTTACTATTTTTTAAAACTTCTTGAGGTCTAGCTAAAGCTATTACCATTAAAACTAAAGAAATAAAAATCAAGAACTTAGGTATCAAATATTTTTTACTCAATTTTCTTTTTTTTATTGACTCTATGCTTGGAACTATTATTCCTTTCGATTTAATTTTATAGAAAAATAGCATTATCAAAGGTATCAAAAGTAAAAAAAAGTAAGGGGATTTGAATTTAAGCATTTTTTTTCACCTCTTTTATCTTTTTATATATTTTAAAAGCTTTCGATTTAATTATTTCTAGCTCTTCATCTGATTTCCCTGAAAACTTAATATAATCTAATTTTTTTACAAAATCTATATCTTCTTTTGATAATTTTTCAATTTTTTCATAATTCCCATTTAAAAAATTACACTTATAAACCGAATCGATATACTCTCTTAAGGCATAACTTATTTCATAATTAAAATTTTCTATCTCTACTCCATCCATTCTCTTTTGGAATTTTTCCTCTGGTGAAAGATATATTTCTTTTTTATCTTTTTTAATTAAAAGTATTACAGAATAAATTAACATCCCAATTCCTATTGAAAATAGATAAGGAATTTTAGGCAACTTTTTTTTAGTTGCTGTTCCATCTACATAATTTAAAAAAATATCTTTTTCATCACTTTTTAAATTACTCATAATATTTAATTTTAAAAAATATTTTCCAAAACTATATTTTTCTTCTCCAAGTTTCCAGTTTCTAAAATCTATTTTTAATCCATTTTTAATTTTTGATATTTTTTTACTTTCTATCTCTTTAAAAACTTTATCCAATTTATCTTCTGTTACGCCTTGAATTTCAAACTGAACTTTGTCTCCCAATTTAAATTCATTCGTGTCTGATGTGTGTTCTACTGCATAACTTAAAAGAGAAATTATAATAAAAAAAACAACTCCAATTTTCTTCATAATTAGCCTCTCTCTTTAAA
>JBOFFH010000015.1:0-1758 GCA_051648485.1 Fusobacteriaceae bacterium | reverse complement strand
TCTGTAGCTTTTTCTATATGTCCACCTTTTTTCATTCCATCTAGTGCCCATCCATTAAAAGCATCATTTGTTCTTGTGTCCACTACAATAGTATTTTCTTTCTTTAAAACCTCTTTTATTTGTTCTGTCGAAAGTGTTTTGTAATTTTGGGCAAATATTGTTGTAGTAAAAATAGAAGCTACAATTGTAAATTTAAAAAAATTCATTGTTAATTCCTCCTCTAGGGGATATGTGAGTATCCTTCCTATTTTTTTATATTTTGTATATCTGTACAAAATAAAGCAATAAAATAAGTTTATCACAGTTTCTAATACTTTTCAAGAATTTAACTAATAAGTAATTAATCTTGCAATTACTATACTAAAAAAGTATAATGTATTTAAAGAATTTTTTGGAGGAATTATGAACAAATACAGTTATTTAAAGGATATAAATTTTTTTTTATATTTCAATGAAAGCGATTTAAGAAAATATTTAAAAGAAGAAGACATTAAAATAAAAGATTATGAAAACGAAGATGAAATTATATTTCAAGGAGAAAAACTTAAAAATGCAATTTTTGTATTGAGAGGAGTTCTAAAGGGTTGTAAAAATAAAGAAAATGGAAAAGTTATTGAGGTTGAAAGATTTTCTACTGGTTCACTTATTGCTCCAGTATTTATTTTTGCAAAAGAAAATATAATTCCTGTGGATTTAGTTTCTGTGGGAAAAAGTAGAATTATATCTATTGAGAGAGAGAGTTTTTTTAATTTGCTTATGAGTAATAGTAAAGCCATGAGAGAATTTTTAAAAGCTTCAAGTGAAAAAACTCATGTAATCTCAGAAAAAATTGTAGAAAATACTGAAACTATAGGAGAAAAAGTTAAAAAGTATATTCGTGAAAATTCTGAATTTGAAAAAATTAGGTTTCAGTTCACTATGAAAGAGCTTTCAGAGCAGTTTTCAGTAGAGAGACCATCTCTTTCAAGAGTAATATCTAAATATATAAAAGATGGGAAACTTAAAAAAATAGAAAAAAATTTTTATTCTATAGAAGACAAAGATTTTTTTCTATAGTTCATTCTTGGGTATTTTTTTATTTTTTAAAAGAATAAACTTTTAAACTTGGAAAAATAAACTTTTCTTTTATAAAAATAAATCCAGCTTCTGAAAATATTTTTTTTATTTCTTTGGGAGAATAGATTTTAAAATCACCTGTATTTCCATAAGGAAGAGTTTTATTTATGATTTTTCTAAGAAAATCCAAAATAAATATTTCACCCAATATTAATTGTCCGTCTAAAGCTAAAACTCTATACATCTCTTTTAGAGAAACTTTAGGATTTTCATAGTGATGAAAGGAGTTCAAACAAGTAATTACTTGAAAAAAATTGTTTGGAAATTTTAAATTTTCAGAATCTCCAATTTCAAAATTAATTGGATTGTTTTTTAATTTAGCTTTTTCTATCATTTTAGGAGAAATATCTATTCCATAAAGTTGAAATTCCTTTTTATTAAAGGTATTTTCTGCTTTTGTTTTAATCGCTTCCAGCAATTCTCCCTTTCCACATCCTAAATCTAATATTTTTGTATCCTCAACCATATCAATCCAAGAAATTACAGTTTTGTAATGTTTATACGAATCTCCATGTTTTTTTTCTGCCATTTTGTTAAAAAAATCGATACTGTTTTTTTTATATCCAATATTCCTATTATTCATTTTTACCCACCCAATAATTTGTATTTTTAATCTTGAAATTATACAATGAATAGTATCAT
>JBOFFH010000014.1:0-1757 GCA_051648485.1 Fusobacteriaceae bacterium | reverse complement strand
GGAAAAGCAAAATATGATATAGACTCGGAAAGAACAGCATTTGGAGTAACAGGAATAATTGGTTTAAACTATCATCCAAATAAAAAATTAAATGTAGGTATGAGATATGAAACAGAAACAAAATTAGATTTTGATACAAAAGAATCTAGGTTAAGAAAAGGATTCAGAGAATCAACAGGTAATGATGAAATAGGAGATCTATTATATGACGTAATGGCAAGTCAATCTGCTATAAGACAATGGATGGTTGAAGGAAGTGGAAGAAGAAATTTACCAGCAGTAGCTGCATTAGGAGTATCTTATAAAGCAACAGATAAAACAACTTTATTAGCATCAGGAAATTACTACTTTATAAAGGAAGCTGGAGATGATGTTGGAAACTTTGATGGTTACGATAATGGTTATGAAGTATCAGTTGGATTAGATTATCAATTAAATGAAGAGTGGACTTTAATGACAGGGTACCAGTATACAAACACTGGAGCAAATGAACAAACTTATACAGATACAGATTATGTACTTGATGCAAATATGTATTCAAGTGGAGTTAAATATAAGTATAGTTCACAGTTAGATTTAATGCTAACATATTCACATATACAATATATAACGGATAAAAGTATTAAAGAAATAGAATATAAAAAATCTGTAGATGCAATCGGAGTATCAGCAACATATAAATTCTAATAAAACCAGTACTTCGCTCCTTTTACGATAGAACAAACTATCACAAAAGGAGCTTTTTTCATGGAATCTAAATACATAATTTTTTTACTTCACTCTTAAATTCAATATAATTATTTTTTATATTTCCCTTCTAAAATAGACTCACCTAAAATATTTCCCTTTATTTCACTGTAAAGTTCATTTAAATAAAATCCATTTTCAAGTTTTGGAATTTCACTAAGAGCATATAATTTAATTTCATAAGTATGATCTTTATCTGGTGGAGCTGGTCCTCCAAAATGTGAAGCTGTGGCTTTATCTAAATTTCCTAAAGGTGAATGCCATGAGTTAAGTCCTTGAATAATATTTTTATCTTCTTGACTGGCATTTTCTTTTATCCCAGAATATTCCCCTGGAATAATAGCTACCCAGTGAATCCAAGAAAATCCACAAACAGGTATAGCATCATAGTCCTGCATTACAACTGCATATGCTTTTACATCTTTAGGTGCGTTCTTCCATTCTAAAGGTAAAGAAAGAGAAGGCATTCCCTGGATATTTTCCGTTCCATGCTTTCCATATTTATTTTCAATATATCCCTCTTTTATTCCTGAACTGTTTAAATCAAAAGAAAAAGCTGTCATTGTTATCACTCCCATTAAAGTTATTATTAATTTTTTCATATTTATCTCCTATTCAAGTTATTTAAGAGCACTCTTGAATATTATTATACACTATTTTAAATTTTTGTTAATAACTGAGAATTTTGTAAGTATCTATTTCCAAAATCTTGAAACTGCATAAGGATAGGAATAAGTTCATTTCCTAAAGGTGTCAGAACATATTCAGTATGTTTGGGATAAGTATTATAATCTATTCTACTAACTAGCCCATATCTAATAAGTTCCTTTAAATGCTCGATAATCATCTTTTCATTGCATTGAACTATATCTTTTTTTAAATCAGTTATTCGCTGACTTCCTAGTCTCATTCTCCAAAGTATTATTGGAGACCATTTACCTTTAAGTACTATGAATGCTATTTCCAAAGGACATGTTACTTCTCTCATTATTTCTCCCTAATATATCAAT
>JBOFFH010000013.1:0-1830 GCA_051648485.1 Fusobacteriaceae bacterium | reverse complement strand
AAGATAACTTTGGTATCAATTAAAGTTATCTTTTTTTATGTTTTAAAATATTGGTAACATATGTTACCGACAGAAAACAAAATAAATAGTATGATAGCACTATAGAAATAAAATTAATTAGGAGGAAATAGATGTTTTGTTATCAATGTCAAGAAGCAATGGGTGGAAAGGGCTGTAATTTAACAGTTGGAATGTGTGGAAAAAAAGAGATTACTTCAGATTTACAAGACTTATTAATATATACAGTAAAAGGATTAGCAGCTTATACTTCTCAAGCAAGAGAGTTTTTCAATGGAGAAAAACCTTGTAAAGAGGTAAATAAATATATTTTAAATTCTCTTTTTATCACAATAACAAATGCAAATTTTGATGATGCACTTATTTTAAAAGAGATAAAAAGAGGTTTAGTTAAAAGAGAAAAAGTTAAAAATAAACTTATTGAGTCTGGAGCAGTTTTAAATCCAAAGTATGAAAATCAAAAATTTACAACTTGGAATGTTTCTACAGATGAAGATTTAGAAATTTTTGCTAAAGAAGTAGGAGTTTTAGCTACTGAAAACGAAGATATTCGTTCTTTAAGAGAGCTTTTAACATATGGATTAAAAGGAATGGCAGCTTATACGGAGCATGCTAACCATTTAGGAAAAGAAAATTTAGAAATAGTTAAATTTATAGAAGAAGCTCTTTTGGCTACTGAAGATGATTCTTTATCAGTTCAAGAGTTAGTAGGATTAGTTTTAAAGTGTGGAGAAAATTCAGTAAATGCAATGGCTCTTTTAGATGATGCAAATACTTCAGCTTTTGGACACCCTGTGGTGACTAAGGTAAATATAGGAGTTGGAACAAATCCAGGAATACTTATCTCTGGTCATGACTTAAATGATTTAAAGCAATTACTTGAGCAAACAGAAGGAACAGGAGTAGATATCTACACTCACTCAGAGATGCTTCCAGGACACTATTATCCAGAACTTAAAAAGTATACTCATTTTGTAGGAAACTATGGAAATGCTTGGTGGAAACAAAAAGAGGAATTTGAATCTTTCAATGGACCAATTTTATTTACAACTAACTGTATTGTTCCACCTTTAACAAATGCTAAATATGCAGATAAAGTATTCACTACAAATGCTGCTGGATATCCTGGATGGACTCAAATTTTAGAGGTTGAAGGTAAAAAAGATTTTGCTGAAATAATAGAGCTTGCTAAAACTTGTCCTGCTCCAACTGAGATTGAAACAGGAGAAATTATCGGAGGTTTTGCTCATAATCAAGTTCTTCAACTGGCTGATAAAGTTGTAGATGCTGTTAAATCAGGAGCTATTAAAAAGTTTGTTGTTATGGCAGGTTGTGATGGAAGAGCAGCAGATCGTAATTACTACGAGGAGTTTGCTAAAGGTCTTCCTATGGATGCTGTAATCCTTACAGCTGGATGTGCTAAGTACAGATACAATAAATTGAATTTAGGAGATATCGGAGGAATACCTAGAGTTTTAGATGCAGGTCAATGTAACGATTCATACTCACTTGCTCTTATAGCACTAAAATTAAAGGAAGTTTTTGGATTAGCTGATATAAATGAGCTTCCAATAGTTTATAACATTGCTTGGTATGAGCAAAAAGCTGTAACTGTTCTTTTAGCTCTACTTTCTTTAGGAGTTAAAAATATTCACTTAGGACCAACATTACCAGCATTCTTATCTCCAAATGTAGTAAAAGTTTTAGTAGAGAACTTCAATATCGGTGGAATTAGCGACGTTGAAACAGATTTAAAAAACTTTATGTAATTAAAAAATAAAATTTAAAGAGAGTGACCTAAAATGTAGAAAA
>JBOFFH010000012.1:0-9913 GCA_051648485.1 Fusobacteriaceae bacterium | reverse complement strand
CTAAGATTAGAAGAAAAAGCAAATGAAATTAATCGTATACAGGGTAGGAACTACCCGACGAGCGTAATCAATATACTTAAGGTTGCTTAGGTACTTCTTACGAAGCCTCCTCCTCTATTAGGGGGAGGTAGTTCACTTTGTTTCATTGGTAAAAAGTATACTAAAAATGTAAGAAGAAATATTATCATTAAAATAAGCATCCTAATATATTTATGAATATTAATATTAAGGATATGATAGCTGAAGAAATAATAAATACTTTTAGAATCCAAAAGTAAAGATATATAGTTACTCAAATTATACTTAATTTTCTAATTAAAAACAGTATTCTTCCAAGAAGTTCCAACAATGTTATTGCTATCATGTAAATAATCTTCTTATTTTGATTTATTCTACTCTAGAATTACATCTTTTTACAAGCTTTAACAATCTCTTTTTTTTATAAAATTTGAATTTGTACCACAATTTATTTCATTGAAACATATAAATAAGAGAGGTATGTTTTAAATTTGTAGAAAGTTTTCTTACTTTGTAATGTTAAAATTTATGTTACCTAGCAAAAACTTTATTTTTTCAAACTTGTTTAAAAAAGTTGTTTTAAAATTCAATAAAAGTTCAAAAAGTAAAAAAAGATTGCAAATTTTAAAGAAATATCGTATTTTATAAAAAGGAATAAATCTTTAATCATACTATAAAATAGACCTTTATTTCATAGTATTGCTCTGGAATCCATAGCCAAACCTAGAAAATTAAAAATATTTTTATTATAAAGTTATTGTTTTTAGACTAGAAGATATAAAAACTAGAATTCATAAAGGGGTACAGATTAAAAATGAACGAAATAAAAGATGTTAATAAAGTTGTAGAACTGAGTAAATTAGAGATAGAACTATTATCTCAGAAAAAAGAAAAAGCTGAAGAAATAATAAGATATTACACTGCTGCTGCTACTGCTGTTGGTGCAGTACCTATACCATTTGCTGATGCCCCGCTTCTCATAGGTGGGCAGATAAAGATGATCAAAGATATTTTTGAAGTATATGATCTGAAAAATAATATTACTACAGAAATAATAGCTGGTCTTCTTATTCAAAGAATACTTTCTCAAGGTGCTAAATTTTTAGTGAAATACCTTTTAAAAAAGATTTCTTTTGGAATAGGTACAGTTATCAATGCTACAATGGCAGGTGCAGTAACTTATGCTCTTGGAAAAGCAATTTCAGAAGCTGCATACAATATTAATGAAAGTTTTTTCAGAGGAGATGAAACAGCTAAAAATATTGAAAAAATAAATAAAATGATAGATGAAGCTATCGAAAATAGCTTTAAAAAAATGGGTGATCTTAGCGAGGAAGTTTTGGACAAAGTAATGACCAAAAATAATATAAAAGTAAGATGAGGAGTATAAAAAATGAATATGTTTTTTTTAGGTTTTGCCGCAGGAATTGCTGTGCTACTATTGGTATTAGGAATATACCTTTGGATGATAGAAAAATCAAACAAAAGAAATTTCGAAAAGATTTTAAAAAATGAATATGATCAAGAACAGGTAGATGAAGAGGTAAAAGAAATAGTTTTAAATACCAAGAAAAAAGTTCTATCGTTCCATAATATAGGATTTGAAAATAATCTAAAAATTTTACAAGAAGCTTCTATAGAAATGGCTATGGAAATATCAAAAAAATATAATCCAGATTCAAAATACCCTCATCTTGAGCTTACATTTTATGAGTTATTGAAACTCAATTCAGATATAACACAGTTTTTTTTAGAAAATTTAGAAAAAAAATATTTTATGCATCTAAAAAAAGTAAAAGTTTGTCATCTCTTGAATCTTAATGATGCGAGAGAGAAGCATTTTCCCACATTCGAAAAAATAGGGAAATTAAGTAGTTTAGTTAAATTTTTTATGAATCCAGTTGGAGCAGCTATAAAAACAGCTGGAACATCAATTTTAATACCTGTGGGATTGGAAGCATTGTTTAAAATCAGTGGAAATTATGGAGTAGAAGAATTGGGAAAAGAGCTGAATCTTATATATAGTGGTTATTATTCAAAAAAAGAAAAAAAGGATATTTAATATTATTAAATGAGAGCACAAAAGTATTTATAGTTTAGATCATACCATAAAAAAAAGGAATCATAATTAAATGAAAATCCTCTTTATTTTGGTATGATTTTTTTTTTGGATTCCTATAGCTGAGTAGTTATTCATTTTTTAAAACGCCCCCCTAATCCTCATAACAACCTCATAATAGTTCCTAGAAAAAGTGGCTTTAGAAATTCGTGTTAATTCTGCCAGCTTTCTCTACATCTATTTAATTCTACAATCTAAAGACTCCATTGTCATTAAAAATAAATCCTTTTTGCTTACACTTTTTAGATTTCAGCTTGTTAAGATATTTAGCTAAAAATACTATTAATATAAACATGTAAACCAATATAAATATAGTTACTAGACTTGTGCGTTTTTTTGAAAAAAGTACCTTTATATTATATTAGTTACTATCTGAGTCGTTACACACTTTTTCTTCTGAAACAAATCTTTTATAGTCGCTAATTAGATCATAACTATTTTTACTTACATAACTGAAAACACCTATATCATCTAACCAACCAATAATAGGTATAAAATCAGATACAGCATCTATTGGAGATACTACATACACTATAGCTCCAATAAATATTGCCAAATCTGTTTTACTAATTTTATATTTTCCACTTATACAATCTTTTACAAGGCTTACTACGACAAGTAAATCTTGTGCATGAACTCCTAATTTTCCAGCTTTTTCTTGAGCTGTGTTTAATTGACTTGAACTTATTTTATCACTTTTAAATTTTTCAAAGAATTTTTTTTCTTTGTTATCCATAAATCTCCCTCTTATATTTTATTTTTTTATAATCTTTTAAATTTAACATTTTTTCTTAAAAATTTCAAGATTTCTATAGAAATGATAAAAAATTATTGAAAGAACCGACCGTCAATTTTAATACTTTAAACATAGACGATACTTTTGATACTAGAAGAAAAACAAAAAAGATTTTCAGATGACTAATTTAATCAATCCGTACTAATTCCTAACCTACTTAATTCTTTATCTATAACAATATCAACGTTCTCTCCTTCGATTTCAAGAAACTTCATAACATAGTCATTACGAGACTTCTCTTCCGAATGTTGAAAAGTTCTCTTAAGTTCTTTAGAAATTTGATAGAAAAATGCTATGAATTGAGGTAGACTTATACTTAAAGGATTTTTAGTAGCTGTTACTTTTATTATATTACCTCCAAGAGCAATAGTATGGGAAACCAAAAGCATTTTATCAACTTTTACTTTGTTAAATGGAATCCAATCTTCAATATTTGACACTTCTTTTCCAGATTTTAGTTGTTTATAAACATAATATAATCTTATAATAAACTCTATTGTTAATGTTGGAATAGCTGAAGCTACAAAATGATTTAAATTATAGCCTTTCATATACATCAAACGACTTATTTCCCCAATATCATAAGTTTTTTTGCTTCCCTCTATTGTTCCAAATTGACAAAATTGTAATAATCCTGCAAATGGAACAGGTAATCCTGCCGGAGTTGCTATATCAGATTTTAGATGTCCTAACTGCTTTATAAATGCTTGAAAGAAACTTATACCAACATTTTGATTATCTTTTAGAATTTCACTTAAAATATAATTTCCATGTTGATCTATACCTGAAAAGGTTCCGTTGAGAATATCCTTAACACCAAAAATGAATCCTAGTATTGGATCATGACCTAAAGAATGTAATCTGTGTGATCTTGTTCCTAGACCTTCAACTTCTTCTTCCAAAAAATTTTCCGAATAAGGAGCATCATAAGGAACCCAATTGTTTTTTTCTAATTTTTTTATTTCTTCAAGAGAAAGATTGTTTTTTATGAAATTAGAAATGCCATTGGAAAGTGGCCCTCCTTCAGTAGTTAGACTCCCTAACAATCCAGGATTTTTAGGAGTTTTTACTAAGCAAATATCCATAATTGCTCCAATAACACCTGCTAATCCACTTACAATCCATTCATCTGTAGAAAGTTTGTATTCTTTGACACCTTCATTAGAAAGTTTTTCTAACTGACAAAATATTCTTTGATAATCTTCTTTATTTAAAGAGAGATTGTAGTACTCTTTTAAAAAAATGTCGGTACTGTTTATAAGGTCCATATTTATAGGTTCTCCTATAATTTCAGATCTTTTTTTAATTTTTTTTCTATTTTCTAGTCTAGAAATCGCGGCTATTCTTTCTATCATATATTAAGCTCCATAAAGCCTTCCCATTTATCCAAAATGGCTTTTTCTTCTAAAGCTAAAGTACCATCAGCATAGGCAACTGTCTCTAAAAGTTGCGTTATTAATTCATAAGATTCTTTATCTATTTGTTTCGCATATTGGATAGCTGTTCTAAAGTTAGGTTTTTCCTGTATTATTTTGCTTACTGCATCTTTTAACTCTTGAGGAAAAACTACATTATTTTCTATTACTCCTGTAAATGTTTGAATTTCTAAAAGTTCTTCTTCTTCAATAACTCCATTTGCATTTGCCATAGCAATTCCCATAGCTGTCATAGCCAATAATAGTTCATCTCTTTTTTTAACTGTATTTAATTTTTCTGAAAATTTTACTTTAATTGCATTTTCTCCAGCAAAAACACCTTCTTTATGAGCATTTGTTTTGATTACTTCCTTTTCGTCAGATTCTACTCTTGCTGCAATTCCTCCAGCTAAAGCTCCTACCCCTGCTCCCACTGCTGCACCAACTGCTGTGACTGCACCAACTGCACCAAAAACAGGTGCTGCTACCACACATCCGACTCCTGCTGCAATTCCTCCTAATATTTTAAAAAAACTCATAACTTTTCTCCCTTTGATATATTTTATGATTTTAAAAACGTATATATACATTATAATAAACCATAAATAAATAAAATTCAACTTTTTAAATGGTTTTTTTAATCTTTCAATATATTTATAAAAAAATCAAAGCTGATTTACTTTAAAAGTATTTTTAACTTTATCTATGATGTACAAGAGATACTTAGAATTTTCTAGGCCTTATGAGAATTAGGTAAAATAGAAAACATTCAATGACGTTATCCCTTGATTTTATTGATTAAAATAAATGATTGATACAAAAGTACATAAAAAATGACGCTAGAACTTCATAGTTTTTTAGAGAGTTTAAAAATCAATTAAAGCAAAAGATTTAGATATTTCCGAATTCTCTTCTATATATATATTAAAAATCAATTTAAACCGACTTTAGAGCCTTTATAAAGTAGTTCTTATAATTTTTATTGATACAATAACTCTGAAGTGTTTCTTAGAGATTCTAACAAAGAATTTCAAAAAATAATTTTGACATAAAACTGTAACGAAATTTTGCTAAGATAATTTTATAAAGACAAAACCCAAATATAATATTATAGGAGTGATTAACTGTGTTAAAAAAAGTATTATTTTTATTAGGAATTGGAAGTTTTCTTTTAAATGTCTCTGCTTATGGAAGTGTATTTGAAATACAAGAGTATTCAAATCTAAAAAAATACCTTAAACCCGAGCAACAAAAAATATTTGTAAAAGTTATTGGTGGAAAACTAGACATGATAAAATACAATGAAAATAGCATTGAAATTTTAAAAAATGATGCAGATAAAAATTCTGAATCCATAGAAAATATACAAAAAAAGATAGAAAATTTAAAATTAGAAAATGATAGTGAGCTACTTAAATTAAAGAGAGATTTTATAAAAAATCCCCAAAGATATCTTCTTGAAACTATTTATGATGAAAAAAAAGAAGATTTTACAAATTTGTAGAATCCTCTTCTGAATAGATATTTAAAATAAATTTAAACCAACTTTAGAGAGTTATTAAAGTAGTTCTCGTGGTTTTTAGAAACTTATGTAGTGGTTGTAAATCTAAAGTGCATTAGAGAGGCTCTAATAAAGAATTTAAAAAATAACAAATAATAATTTTATTCAAATTTAATTGTTTCCTCTAAAATCATTTTTTTCTAGAAACAACTTCTAAAAAAAGAACGAAATATTCCCCAATGTGGTCCATAACCATTGTTGATACCATAAAAGCCCATTCTTGGAAGAAATTGAGAAAGTACAAAGGAAAGGGTTAAAATAGTAATTATTATTCCTAAGAATATTTTTGTTTTTTTGTCATTTCCTCCATCTGAAGATTTCTCTCTAGAAATCATAAGATACATAAGAAATACAATTATTAATAACATCATTTTATCACTCCAGTTAAATTTTATCTTTTTTCAAGTAAGTTATATTAACATGTTTTTGTTTCAGAATAATGTCATTTGAAAAAAATTCAAAGTTTGCTCTAAATGATTTTTTTTAAACTTCTCTTAAGAGCTTTTTTTAGTTAATATCTCAGCAATAAGGTTTTTTTCACTTGCTTTGTACATTTTTTCTTGTATTTTTCCAAGAATTTCTGAACCAGTTTTTTCTTGATATAATTTTTTTGCTTCTTTAATTACTTCCTGTTGTTTTTCCTCTTTCATATCTAAAAACATACTATATACAAAATTAGACATATTCAAATCTTGAAAATCATTTTTTAACTTCGTATAATTTTCGTATGTATTTTCAGAAATTTTCTCAACTTTTTCTTGAATTGTAGACTCGAAAACTGTATCTGTTTCAAGTGTCTTTTGCTTCATTATTTTTTTTCTTCCACGTTTTACGATCTCTTCAACACCTTGGTTTTCTATTTTTTTTAGAATTCCATTTATATATTTAACCAAAGTTGTATTTATTTCTGAATTTAAACTTTCATATACCAAATTCATTATTTTAACTGCGAAATCTATATTTGTTTCCTTAGCTAATTTATGTATTTTATTTTCACTATATTTGTTCCAAGATTTAGAAACATATATATTTTTTTTCATTTTTGCTATACCTGATAAAATTTTATTTTCAGAATCAACTATGTCTTTTTTTGCATCTTCAGCAGTAACTACTCTAATTTCTGGAACAATTATTTCTGTATCTCTTCTCATTTTAAATCGTATTTTTTCCCAATTTCTAGAGGGAATAAATTCGTACTCTGCTTTTATACCTGAATTTATTTCAACTTCATAAAGTGTAGGTTCTAAAAATTTATTTATAAAATGAGTCTTTTTTTCATATGATTTAGGAAGCATAAAAAATGTGAAAATCTCATTTTTTGTTAATTCTACCTCGCCCCTTTTTATATGATCTTTCAAAAATCCATACATTCTAAAACTATAGATTCCTTTTATATTTTTTATAACAATTCCATTTAGTGGTACATAGATTTCTGGAATTAACAATAATTTTAAAATTTCTATTGGAATTTGATAGCTTAACCATGTTGTTTTTTTTGATTTATCATTTTCAAAACTTACTGAAGCAATAAGAGTTGAAACTACATCTACATCTAATTTTTTTTTATTGATATAGTTAAATTTTAATTTTGTTCCGACTGCTTCTTTTAGATCTTTTTTCAAATAGGTAAGATTTGTTTCTATTGAATTTGATAAAGTTGTAAGGTCTATTGTTTTTAATTCCATATGTTCTTTTACAGAGATATCTTTACAATATTCTTTAATTTCTCCTAAAAGTTCTTTTATATTTTCAGATGTTTTTTCAATATTTTTTCCTTTTAGAGATTTTTCAAAAATTTCTAAAGTTAATTGGTTTTCATTTTTTAATAATTTAATTTCTTCTTTTAATCCTAAAAGTTGAAAAAGTTTAGTTTTTTCAAAACTTTTTAATAATTTTTTTCTTTCTTCTGTAACTCCTGTTTTTTTCATAACTTCTTGTTTTCTATACTCAGCTATTTTTTTAGTTGTTTCAAAAAGTTCATTTACTAGTAGCTCATCTATCGATATTTCAAATTCTTTTCCTGTATAAATCCAATCTATCAAAGTTTCAATATTTTTTTCTTTGATTATGTTTGTTAAATTTGTTCTTAAATTGTTTCTAAAAGAATTGATCATATCCTGTTGTGATCTAAATAATAAAGCAAATATACTTTTTTCTACTCCAGTTGTAAAATATTTTCCTTCATTCAATTGAAATGTTGTAAGAGCTGAATGTTGGTTTAGAACTATATTTTTATTTGTTTTTTCTTTCATAAGAATTAAAAAAATACACCACCTTTTTTTAAATATGCTGTTTGTATGTTTATATGTTTATATGTTTAAAGATGTTTAATATGTTTCGGGCCTATTTTTATCAATAAAATCAATGGCTCAAAAGGGTCAAAAGTAACTTTTTTTAACGATAAGGTAACTTTTTTTAACGATAAAGTAACTTTTTTTAACGATAAGGTAACTTTTTTTAACGATAAAGTAACTTTTTTTAATTCAACTTTTTAAAAAGTAACTTTATTGAATTATGTTTTATAGTTGTTATTATAATACATAATATTCTAAATATCAATCTTATTGTTTAAAAAAGTTGTATTAATAAAAATCATAATAAATTTTTTAATAAATTAAATGACTAGATTAAAAAAAAATAAGTTGAAAATACTTGAGAAAAACCTTATATACTCTTCAAATTAGTTACTTTAAAGAGTATAAATTAAAAAAAAAATCTAAAAAAATGGAATAAAAAATTGTATTGAAAAAAATCTAAAAAATTGGTGAAAGTACATGGTCGATAAATCAAATTTACTTTTTGATATGGTTTATAAAATTAGATTTGAACTAATAGATTGAGTACTAAAAAATTTAAAAATATTCTGAAAGGTTAATTTGTTTAAATTAAAACTAAAAAAATAGAATGAAATGTCAATTTTATCTTGAAATTATTGACTGATCGGGGTATAATTTAGTGTAGTTGGGAATGGAATTACTTCACACGATGAACTGCCCCACTTAAATTTAAATGTTAATCCAAAGATAGCCTTAAAGTCCCCCATACTTTATAGGTACAAAAAGACTCTAAGACTTAGATATTATCTATGTTTTGGAGTCTTTTTCTTTAATTAGTCCTATAAAAAATTTGACAAATAAAATAATTAATTTTTCAATTGCTAGGTTCAAGTTTAAAGTAGTTTTACTTTTTACATAAGATGTTCAAATTTTATGGTAAAATAAAATAAAAATAATTTGGGAGAAAAAAATGTCAAAAAATATAATAGAATTTAGAAACATTTCCCTTGCTTTTGAAGGCAAAGAGATATTGAGAGATTTTAATTTGAAAGTTTTGAAAGGAGATAAAATTATATTATCAGCTCCTTCTGGATCTGGAAAGACTACTCTTCTGAGGCTGGTTTTGGGGTTTAATAAACCCAATTCTGGAGAGATATGGGTTGAAGAAGAAAAATTGGATGAACTTTCGGTTGACAAAATAAGAAAAAAAATCGGTTACCTCTCTCAGAAGATGAGTTTCAGAAATCTTGTGGTAAAGGAAGTTATAGATGAAATTTTGGACTATAAAAGCAACAGAGAAATTATTTTTGAAGAAAAAAAGATGGAAGAAATTTTAGAATATCTGAAACTGGATAAAAAAATAATGTTTCAGGAGATGAATGATCTTTCGGGAGGAGAAAAGCAGAGAATAGGTTTTCTAATAGCCCTACTTATGGATAGAGAAATCTGGATTTTTGATGAAATAACCTCATCTTTGGATAAAGAGCTGAAAGAATTGGTGATAGACTATATTGTAAAAAGTGAAAAAACAGTCATAATGGTGTCACACGATAAAACAGAATCTCTAGAGAAATTTAAAAAGGTGGTGATATAGATGGCACAAGAGATAAGTTACATATCACTTTTCTATTTTTTTCTGACAGTGATTCCAATTTTTATAATAATGAAACATCTAAAAATAGAGTTGATAAAAAAAACATGGACTGCCCTGGGAAGAATGACAGGACA
>JBOFFH010000011.1:0-2266 GCA_051648485.1 Fusobacteriaceae bacterium | reverse complement strand
AGCTGAAAAGATTCAAAGTTTAAAACCAGTTCCAGATGGTTTTTATCCACCAAAAATAGATAATTCTGAAAATATAGTAAGGGAAATGACCTATGAAAAAGCCTATAGAATTTATGGAAATCCTCTTCCTGAACTAGTTAAATCGAGAATAGAAAGAGAACTTAAATCTATAATAGGAAATGGATTTTCTGTACTGTATCTTTCAGCTCAGAAACTTGTAAAAAAATCTTTAGATAATGGATATTTGGTTGGTTCACGTGGGTCTGTAGGATCTTCTATAGTAGCTTTTATGATGGATATAACAGAGGTTAATGCTCTTTATCCACATTATCTTTGTGAAGATGAAAATTGTAAGCATTCAGAGTTTATAGAAAGAGAAGGGGCAGGGGTAGACCTTCCATCTAAAAATTGTCCTTGCTGTGGAAAAGTTATGAAAAGAGACGGACACTCTATCCCATTTGAAGTTTTTATGGGGTTTGATGGGGATAAAGTTCCAGATATAGATTTGAATTTCTCAGGAGAGTATCAATCAGAAATTCATCGTTATTGTGAAGAACTTTTTGGAAAAGAAAACGTATTTAAAGCAGGAACAATTTCGACTTTAGCTGAAAAAAATGCCGAAGGATATGTAAAAAAATATTTTGAAGACCATAATTTAAAAGCATCTGGAGCAGAAATAGTAAGATTAGCTAAAAAATGTGAAGGAGCTAAAAAAACTACAGGACAGCATCCTGGAGGAATGATAGTAGTTCCAGAAGGGCACTCTATTTTTGAATTTTGTCCAGTTCAAAAACCAGCTAATGACATGAAAAATGAATCTATAACTACTCATTATGATTATCATGTAATGGATGAACAACTTGTAAAACTTGATATACTAGGTCATGATGACCCTACAACAATAAAATTATTGCAAGAATATACAGGAGTAGATATATATTCGATTCCATTGGCAGATCCAGAAACAATAAAGCTGTTTTCTTCTACTGAATCGCTAGGAGTAACTCCTGAAGCTATAGGGTCAGTGGTAGGAACTTACGGAGTTCCAGAGTTTGGGACACAGTTTGTAAGACAGATGCTTATAGATACTATGCCTACTACATTTGCAGAGTTAGTTAGAATATCTGGTCTTTCTCATGGAACAGATGTGTGGCTAAATAATGCTCAAGAGTTTGTACGTAAAGGTGAAGCAACTCTTTCTCAAATAATTTCAGTTCGTGATGATATTATGAACTATCTTATAGATCAAGGAATAGACAAAGGAACAGCATTTAAAATAATGGAGTTTGTTCGTAAAGGTCAACCAAGTAAAAATCCTGAAGGATGGGAAAAATATTCTAAACTTATGAAAGAGCATAAAGTTAAGGATTGGTATATAGAATCGTGTAGAAGAATAAAGTATATGTTCCCTAAAGGTCATGCTGTAGCTTATGTTATGATGGCAATGAGAATAGCTTATTTTAAAGTGCATTATCCTTTAGAATTTTATGCTGCATATTTTTCAAGAAAATGTGATGGTTTTGATTATGAACTTATGCATGATATAGATAAGGTGAAATTTAAAATGACTGAATTGAATAGAGAAATAAAACTAGATGTAAAACAAAAAGGTGAGTTGGCTCTTTGTGAGATAATTGTAGAAATGAGAGCTAGAGGCTTTGAATTTTTACCTATAAATATTTATGACTCGGAAGGATCAAAATTCACTATAGAAGATGGAAAAGTTAGAATCCCTTTAATAGCTTTAAATGGTTTAGGAGAAGCAGTAGTAGAAAATATACTAAAAGAAAGAGAAATGGGAAGATTTACTTCATTTGAAGATTTAAAAAGAAGAACCAAGACTTCTCAAACAATAGTAGATAAATTGAAAGAATTTAAGGCTATTGAGGCTTTAAGTGAAACAAATCAAATAACTTTATTTTAAAAATTTACCCTAATAATTATTTTGTTGAAAAAAACCTATATTTGTTTTATAATAGAATTAAATGTTTTAAAAATAGGTGAAAAGGGGAAAAATAATGTCGAATAAAGTAAATTTAGATACAATAAAAAAAGCTAGAGAAGTTATTGAAAGTCGTATAAGAAGAACTCCTATATTACATTGTTCGTCACTTTTTGAAGAAGTAGGAAATGAAGTGTATTTTAAAATGGAAAATCTTCAAAAAACTGGTTCTTTCAAAATAAGAGGTGCTTTAAATAAAATAGCTAATCTTTCAGAACAGGAAAAAAGAAATGGTGTGATAGCTTCATCAGCTGGAAATCATGC
>JBOFFH010000010.1:0-17600 GCA_051648485.1 Fusobacteriaceae bacterium | reverse complement strand
ACAGAGATTTTTTTCAGCCAATTAAAGGATTAGAAAAAGAACCTGAAGGTGGAAAACGTTGTACTATCTGCTATTCAACGAGAATGGAAATTACAGCAAAAAAAGCTAAAGATTTAGGTTTTGATTATTTTTCAACTGTACTTTCTATAAGTCCACTTAAAAATTCAGCTAAAATTAATCATATAGGAAAACTTTTGGAAGAAAAATATTCTATCAATTTTCTTTATTCAGATTTTAAAAAGAAAAATCGTTATAAAAGAGGTATTGAACTTTCTAAAGAGAATAATCTTTATAGACAAGATTATTGTGGATGTATCTTTTCTAAACTAGAAATGGAGCAAAAGAGAAAAGAGAAAAAGTTATGAAATTTATTTTGATATCTTTCAGCATTCATCTTTTTATTTTTTTCTATTTTTTTTCTGAAAACAATCCAGATTTAAAAATAAAAAAAGATTTAAAATCAACTATTCAAATAAATTTAGCTAAGTTAGATTTAAAAAAAGAGATTCCTAATACCGGTGACAATCTTGAAAATAATTCTTTAGAAATTAAAGAAAAAAAAATTGATAAAGAATCAGAAACAAAAAAAATTGAAAAACCTATGACTAAAACAGTAAAAAAAGTTGCTAAGAAAGTTGCTAAAAAAGTTGAAAAACCTTCAAAAAAATCAACTGTACAGGACCTCAACCTAAAAAAAAATGATTTAAACAGTGAAACTTTAAGTGATAATGAATCTATCTCTAGTTCATTGAATTCAGAAAATGACTCAGAATTTTCATTTCAAGGAAAAGATAAAATAGCTAAAAATCAAAATATTTCTGGACTTAATTACTCAATTTTAAAAGAGGTTGCTCCTAATTACCCTATTCAAGCTAAAAAAATGGGGTATAAAAAACAAGTAACTATTAAAACTAAATTTTTAGTTAACTATGAAGGGAAAGTTGAAAATATTGAAATTCTTGAAGGACTTGAAACTTTTGGTTTTCGTGAAGAAGTTTTAAAGGCATTAAAAAATTTCAGATTTACACCTGTTTTTTACAAAGATGAAAAAATTAAATTATATTTTTATAAAGATTTTATATTTACAATTAATGGATAAAAGGAGATTACAATGAACATTTCAAAAAAAGATGCCTTGGAGTGGTTCCAATTTTTAGCTGAACTTCCTGGAGAAAAACATGAAATTTCTAAGAAATATGAGCCTGTTATAGGTTCTGTTTTTCGTCAAATTGAGCTTATGACAAATAAACACTTTAAAGATATAGCTCAAAATATCAAAACCTTAGAAAGCTTAAAAGGACGTACAAGTTTTGTAGGAGATATTAAAAAATTTCCTAACGGATGTGTTTCTTGCTTATTTGGTACTGGTTTAGGTGGCGTTAGAAAAACTAACAAATGCAATTTAACTTGTAAATTTTGTTACTATCATGATAATTTAGATACTCAAGAAGCTATTCCTGAAGATATGTGGGAAATAGGAGAATCTAGTTACTACGAAGAGGATATTGATCTACTTCTTTCTATTCAAGATAAGCCCTCAGGAATTGCTTATGTTTACCTTGAGCCTTTTTTAGAAATAGAGAAATATTATCCTATCGTTAAAAAATTCAACAATGCTGGAATTTATCAACATCTTTATACAAATGGTACCCTTTGCACAGAAGAGAATTTAAAAGCTCTTTCTGAAGCTGGTTTGGATGAACTGCGTTTCAATTTAGGAGCTTCTAACTGTTCTGACAAAGTTATAGCTTCTATGAAAATGGCAAAAAAATATTTTAAATCTGTCGGAATTGAAACTCCTATGACACCTGAATTTTTAGAAAGTTTTATGGATAAAAAACAATCTATTTTAAAAACTGGAATAGATTTTATAAATTGTGCTGAACTTCACCTTGGAGAAGATAATGTAAATAACTACTCTGGTGAAAAGCTTTATATGGCTCGTCGTGGTTATATATCTCCTCTTTGGTCTAGAGAGATAACTTATAAACTTATGAAAATGGCAGAAGATGAAAAATGGGATATTCTTATTCATGACTGTTCTAACCATACTAAGTTTGCTCGTGAAGTCAATAAAAATAGTAGGCTAAAAAGTGCTTTTGGTTTCAATACTTACCAAAGTGAATTTTCAAGAACTCTTTTCCATCTTTTCATTCCTATTTTAAAGGATGAGAACTTTAAGTTTTTAAACGAAGAAGAGTTACCTGAAAATTATAAATTAGAAAATTGTCGTGAAGATTTAAAATCTCTTTCGGAAGATGAAAATGAAATTTATTCTGAGTATTTAGAAGATGAGTTCTACGAAGAAGACGATATTGAATAAAGATTGATTTTTATTGGCTTTTCAAGTATAATAAATAGAAAAATCATTTTATTAGGAGGATATTTTGGAACAAAAATTTAAACGTAATTTCTCAATTATTGCCCATATAGACCATGGAAAATCTACTATCGCAGATAGACTTCTTGAGTATACTGGTACTGTTACAAAAAGAGACATGAAAGAACAACTTCTTGACTCTATGGAGTTAGAGAGAGAAAAAGGAATAACTATTAAGGCTCAAGCGGTTACTCTTTTTCACACTGCTAAAGATGGACAAAAATATGAGTTAAACTTGATCGATACTCCTGGGCACGTAGATTTTATCTATGAAGTTTCTAGATCTCTATCAGCTTGTGAGGGAGCTCTTCTTATCGTCGATGCTGCTCAAGGTGTTGAAGCTCAAACTTTGGCTAATGTTTACTTAGCTATTGAAAATAACTTGGAAATAGTTCCTGTTATTAATAAAATTGACCTTCCTGCTGCTGATGTAGATAAAGTTATAAATGAAATAGAAGATATTATTGGTATCCCAGCTCATGATGCTATACTTACTTCAGCTAAAAGTGGACTTGGTATAGACGATCTATTAGAAGCTATTGTACAACGTGTTCCAGCACCTAATTATGATGAAGAAGCGCCTCTTAAAGCTCTTATTTTTGATTCGCTTTTCAACGATTTCCGTGGAGTTATAACTTATGTTAAAGTTCTGGATGGAAATATCAAAAAAGGAGATAAAATTAAAATCTGGTCTACTGGAAAAGATTTTGATGTATTAGAGTGTGGAATTTTCTCACCGATTATGAAACCTCAAGATGAACTTACTTCTGGTTCAGTTGGATATATCATAACTGGTATCAAAACAATTCAAGATACTCAAGTTGGAGATACTGTAACAAGTGCTAAAAACCCTTGTGAATATCCTCTAATAGGATTCCGTCCAGCTCAATCTATGGTTTTTGCTGGAATTTATCCTATCTCTACAGATGACTATGTAGATTTAAGAGAAGCTCTTGAAAAACTTCAGTTGAATGATGCTTCTTTAACATTTATTCCTGAAACATCTCTAGCATTAGGATTTGGATTCCGTTGTGGATTCTTAGGACTTTTACATATGGAGATTATTGTTGAAAGACTTCGTCGTGAATATGATATCGACCTTATTTCTACTATGCCTTCAGTTGAGTACGAAATTACTTTTGAAAATGGAGACAAAATAATTATAGATAACCCTTGTGATTTCCCAGAGGGTGGACGTGGAAAAACATCTGTTGAAGAACCGTTCATTAAGGGTAACATCATAACTCCTAAAGATTATGTTGGAAATGTTATGGAACTTTGTCAAGAAAAACGTGGAATCTATGTAGACATGAAATTTATAGATGATACTCGTGCTATGGTTACTTATGAACTACCTCTGGCAGAAATAGTTATAGATTTTTATGATAAACTTAAATCTCGTACAAGAGGATATGCTTCTTTTGAATATGAATTGATAGGTTACAAAGAATCTAGTTTAGTGAAAGTTGAAATTTTAGTTAGTGGAAACCCTGTGGATGCTTTTTCTTTTATAGCTCATGAAGATCACGCTTACTCAAGAGGTCGTGCAATCTGTGAAAAACTTAAAGAGATTATTCCAAGACAGCAGTTTGAAATTCCTATTCAAGCAGCTATGGGAGCTAAAATTATTGCCCGTGAAACTATCAGAGCTTACCGTAAAAACGTACTTGCTAAATGTTATGGTGGAGATGTTTCTCGTAAAAAGAAACTTCTTGAAAAACAAAAAGCTGGTAAAAAACGTATGAAACAAATTGGTAACGTTGAAATTCCTCAAGAGGCATTTATTTCTGTACTTAAACTTAATGATTAATAATTTTATATATTTGCCAATTATTTTTTATTGGCAAATAAAAATGAGAGGTCGACTTTATGTCGAAACCTCTCATTTTTTTATATTAATTCTTTTAATTTTTTTATGAAACTATCTATATCTTTTTTTTCTGTATCAAAACTTGTTACCAATCTTATCTCTCCTGTGAGTTCATCCCATACATAAAAATAGCAATACTCTTGCATTTCTTTTAATATCTCTTTTGGAAACATTGCAAAAATAGTATTTCCCATAACTTTATTAGTTACTTCTATCTCTATTTTTTCTAATTCTTCAGCAAAATATCTAGCCATTTCATTACTATTTTTAGCATTCTCATACCATAAATTATCTTTAAAATACTCTATATATTGTACTGACTGAAATCTCATTTTAGAATTTAGTTGTAAATTTTGTTTCCTCATTCTAAAAAATTCTTCAGAGAGTGTTTTATTAAAAACAACTATGACCTCTCCAAACATCAATCCATTTTTAGTACCTCCAAAAGAAAGAATATCCACTCCTACATCAGCTGTCATCTCTTTCAATGACACTCCTAGAGACACTGCTGCATTCGCTATACGAGCTCCATCCATATGAAGTAGCATCTCATTTTTATTTTTAAAGTTTCCTATTTCTTTTAACTCTTCAAGACTATACATAGTCCCCAATTCTGTAGCTTGGGTTATAGACAATATTTTGGGATTGGTTCTATGGTGACTATTTTTATAAGTGAGGTATCTTTCTACCCCTTTTAAGTCTATTTTACCATCAATATTACTTACTGGTAACAAAGACATCCCCGTTATCTTAGAAGGTGCTCCTGCTTCATCTGTGAAGATGTGAGCCACATCACTACAGATTACACTGTCCCCTTTCTTTTTGCAAGCCTCTAAGGCTATAACATTAGCTCCTGTTCCATTGTAAACAAAGTAAACATCAACATCTCCAAAAATTTCTTTAAATATTTGTTGAGCTTTTTTTGTACTCTTATCTTCCCCATAGGCAAACTCATGACCACTGTTTTCTTCCATAATTGCTTTCATTATTTTAGGGTGAACTCCACTGTAATTATCACTAGCAAAAAATCTTTTCATCATAACCTCTCTTTTTTTAGTTATTAGCTTTATATTTTATTAAATAAATAGTATAATTGATTATATTCTCAATTTAAGAGAATTACAACTATTGATTGGAGGATTTTATGAAAAAATTATTTGGATTTTTACTTATTTTATCTAGTTTCGTATTTTTAGGATGTTCAGCTAGTAATTTACACACTAATAAAGGTGATTCTGTAGTTGGAAACAACTACTCTATGATTTATCCTTATATGGAATCTGAAATTACCCTTAATTTTGAAAAAGAGAGTTTTTCAGGTATGGCTGGAATTAATAGAATTTTTGGAGAGTACTCTATCTCTAAAAACAACGACATCTCTTTTTCAAAAGTCGGAATGACTAAAATGGCTGGCCCTTTAGACCTTATGACTAAAGAAGACTACGTGGTTAATGTTATAAACAATGCTTCTAAAATTGAATTTTTGAACCATGAAATTATTATTATTTCTAAAGATGGAAAATCAATCAAATATAAACATGTAACAAAATAAAAAAAGGCATATGCCTTTTTTTTATTCAACTATTAAAAATTATGGCTAATTCTTAAGCCATAAACTATATCTCTATAATCTTCACTATGAACTCCTAAAGTTTCTAAAGTTAAAAGTATATCTTCCGCTAAATAATAACCAACTCTAAAAGAAACAGTTAAATTTCTTCCTTCTAATTCAAAACTATCATAGCTTTTATTTGAAAATTTTACTTTTTTAGATTCATTACTAAAAAATTCTTGATTTAATCTGGCGTTGATTTTAAATTGCCATTTAGTATAATCAGCAAAATAAGAGATTCCTACCCCGCCTATTCCATAATTATAAATATCTTTTTCATATTTTAAATTTCCTACACCTTTGTCATCTAAAAAAAACAAACTGTAATCCAATCCCATATATGGATACAAATATTTTCTATCACTAAAAGAATAAATTTTTCCAATCTCTAATCCTAAATTAAGATTTTTTTTATCTTCCCTAAAATCATTACTTTTTTTCTTATTTACTCCTATTCCAGCATAACCAAAACTTAATAAATTTTTATCTCTATAACCTAAATATGCGTTAGTTGATAAATTTTCAGATTTATCTTTTCTTTCAATAGAACCATAATTTACATCTGAAGTTATATAACCAAAATTTACTCCTGTTATCCAAGAACTTTCTTCTTTTTTATTGAACTGACTTGTAGTTCCTATTACTATTCCCTTTGTATCTGTTTTGTATCTACTATAATCTCTAGTTCCATTATATTTACCATTTCCTAGAACTCCTTCAATATATTGATTACTTTTAGTAGCTCCAGCTCTATTTTGAAAATCACTCATTATCCCTTGTCTTATATACTCTCTTCCTTTTTCTTTTATAAAACTATTATTTATTTCAGCTACATTGTTGTTCTGCAACATTCCATATGACGATAGGGACAACACAGATAATCCTACCATTAAAACATTTTTTCTCATAAATTCACCCCTTTCTTTATATTTTTAATTATACACTTTATTACAAAAAATATCCAATTATGCAAAAAAAGTCTTAGAATTTATGAATTTATCCATAAAAACTAAGACTTTTTTCAATTGTTAGTTACTTGAAGGTCCACCTTCAAAAGTTACTCCAAACACTTTATGATGCCCTGCTGGGTTCATTTTAAAGTTTTTAACATTTTTTTGAATTCCAACATTTTGAGTTGTATATGCTATAGTTAAGATTGGTAAATCTTCTTGAACTTCTACTTGTATTTCACCATAAAGTTTCTTTCTCAATACTGGATCAACTGATGCACGAGCTTCTTCTAATTGCTTGTCTACTACAGGATTTGAGTAGAACGATCTATTTCCAGCTCCACCTTGAGCTGATGAATGGAATAATGGATATAGTCCATAGTCAGCATCTCCTGTTACAGAAACCCATCCAAGTATAAACATGTCGTGTTCTCCACGAGCAGTTCCATCTAAATAAGCTCCCCACTCTAAAGTTTCGATAGTTACATTAATTCCTATTTGTTTCAATTGGTCTTGAACTATTACAGCTATATCTCTTCTAGCTGGTGAATCATTTGTCCAAAGTTTGAAAGAAAAACCATTAGGATATCCAGCTTCAGATAAAAGTTCTTTAGCTTTAACCATGTCATGTTCATATGATTTTGCATTTTCATTGTATCCAAATACCAATGGACCAATCGGTGAATTTGCAGGTGTTCCTGAACCTTGGTAAACTACATTTATAATTGGTTTAACATCCAGTGCATAAGCAACTGCTTGACGTACTTTTACGTTGTCAAATGGTGCTTTGTTCACATTAAATCCTAAGTAAGCCATAGAAAGAGATGGTTCTTCTATCAATTCTAGATTAGAATCCTCTTGTACTCTTGCTTTATCAATAGGCTCTACGTCATAAGCAATATCTATTTCTTTTGTTTCTAGTCCAATTGTTCTATTAGTTCCTTCTGGGATACTACGGAAAACAACTGATTCGATAGGAGAAGCTCCTTTATAATATTCAGGATTTGCTTTTAAAGCTATACTATCTCCAGCTTGCCAAGTATCCATCATATAAGCTCCTGTTCCAATTGGTTTTTGTCCATATTGCTCTCCAGATTCAGTTACAGCTTTTTCATTTAGGATAGATGCTGCTGTATGAGCTAAATGATTAAGAAGTGGTCCAAATGCCTCTTTTGTAGTTACCTTAACTGTATAATCATCAATAACCTCTATTTTTTCTATTGCTCCTACAATATGTGAAACTTGAGCCGATTTCAGCATTCTATCCAAAGTAAATTTAACATCTGAAGCTTTTAATTCTTCACCATTGTGAAATTTAACTCCTTTTCTCAAGTTAAATATTGTTGTTTTGGGATCTGGTTGCTCCCAAGACTCTGCAAGTCCCGGTTGTGGTTTCATATTTTCATCTTGCTCAACTAATCTATCATAAATTTGAGCTGCTACTCTTGATGAAGGTTGATCATTTGTTGCATGTGGATCTAGCGATTTTGCATCTGCTCCTTGTGCTATTACTAATTTATTTTTAACTTCTCCTACTTTTGCTGAATCTTTACTTCCGCAAGCTGTTAAAGTTAAAAGAGCTAATGTACCAAGAGCCAAAACTTTAAATTTGTTTTTCATTAAATTTTCCCCCTTATTATTTTTTATATTCTATGTACTACTATTAAAAATAGCTTTTTTGTTTCGGTTTGTCAAGAATAAAAATAAATATTTATCAATAAATGCATACATTTTATATATGCTTGTGTTTATTTGTGTCACTCTTTTTTAATTTATAAAGAAAAAATATTTACAAATATGTAGTTTTAAGAATATACTCTCATAATGATTAATTTCCTTTATATCATTTAAAATTTTCTTCTTTTACTACCAAAAATTTTAATTCACTGGAAATATTTTTTATCATATCCCCTATATCTTCTATTAACTTTAATTCTTCTTCTTTTTCTGAAGAAATTTGAAAATATATTATTTTTGTATTGAATTTTATACAATTTTTCAAAACATTAAAATTCATTATATCAACAAAATCTATTTCTAAATTCAAAAAATTAAAATTAGTTTTCGAAAAAAATTCTTTTAATCCTTCTAAAGATTTATCAATTAAGATATGATCTCCTTCTTCTAATATTTCTTGAAAAACATCTTTAACTTTTGTGATTTTTTTTTCATTATCTATTATTTCAATAATTCCATTTTTCACATTACTACTCCTTAAATTTATTTTTTGTTTTTTTTTAGAACTTAAAGAAATATTTCAGTTCATAAAATTTTAACATGTTTTAAAAAAAAGTAAATATGAAAAATTAAAAATTTTTTTAACTTTTTATGTTTTTTCAATTATTAAAAAATTGATTTAACTTATTCTTGATTTTTTTAGTTCAAAATGATATTATCACTGTATAAGGATTTAATTAAACAATTAAAATTAATTTTTAAGAGGGTGATATTTATGGATATAACTACTTGGGAAGAGCATTTATACGATACTACTTTTAATGCTACTTTCGAATCTTTAATTCAGCAATACAAAGATGGTAAACTTCCTTTAGAAGAGCTTGAAATGAACATTTCTGAGCAACAGGTTATTATGTTAAATGCTTCTACTGAAGGTGCCGTTCGTTTTCAATATTGTTCAGCAATGATTGATGCACACCAGTATGCTTTAGCATTGATAAAAAAAAATAATATTTAATTAAAAAAACTGATTGTGTAAATTTACACAATCAGTTTTTTTAATTAAAAGCTAGTAATATTCTTATAATCAATATAGTCATTATTCCTGCTATAACTATAGATAATGCACTCATAGCTCCCTCTACTTCTCCCATTTCAATAGCTTTCGAAGTTCCTACAGCATGGCTTGAAACACCTATTCCAACACCTTTAGCTATAGGATGAATATTTCCCATCAATTTAAAAATGAATGGTGATACAATATACCCTGTAATTCCTGTTACTATTATAGAAAACACTGTAAGTGAAGGAATTCCTCCAACCATGAGACTAGCTTCCATTCCAAAAGGTGTTGTTATCGATTTAGGAATAAAAGATCTTATGAGTTGTTCATCTAAATTAAATAATTTTCCTAATAAAACAACAGAAATTATTGTAGTTAGAGAACCTACAAATCCTCCTACTAATATTGGAAGATAATATTTTTTAAACTTATCTATTTGTCTGTAAAGAGGAACAACTAAAACAGTTGTTGCAGGAGCTAAAAAAAACTCTATCATTCCACCACCGTTCATATAACTTTTTAGTGGAATATTAAAAACTTTTAGAACTATTATTATTCCTGCAGCTGCTATTAACAAAGGATTACATATTGGAAATTTCGTTTTTAAAAATATATATCTTCCTATTTGAAACATACCTAAAGAAATTACCACTCCAAAAAATTTACTATTCAATATTTCTTCCATTTTTTTTCTCCTTCCACATTATCATATGATGAACTACTTTTGCTGTTACTACAATTGAAATGATTGTAGCCAATATTATCACCATTATTATTTTAAAAATATTACTTTTTAAAACATCTATATAATCAATAAGTTTAACTGTTGCTGGTAAAAAAAGAATAGTCATATTAAGCAACATCGCATCTGCTGTTTTTTCTATGTATTTTAGTTTTAAAATTTTAGTTTCTAATAAAAAAAGTAAGATTGCCATTCCAACAATAAGCCCTGGTAGTGGAATCATTAAAAATTTAGCCAAAATAATTCCAAGATAATTTATAGATAAAATTATTAAAAGTTCTAAAAGCATTTTTTCACCATCCTTATTATATTTTAAAATGGAGAGAACCAAGTTAGGCCTCTCCATTTTTTTAATTAATCTTTTCTTTTCATTTGAGGGAAAAGAATTACATCTCTTATAGATGGAGAACCTGTAAGTAGCATAACAAGCCTATCTATTCCTATTCCTAGTCCTCCTGTTGGTGGAAGAGCATATTCTAACGCTTCTATGAAATCGTCATCTATAACTGCTGTTGCTTCATCATTTCCTCTTTGTGCTTCTTCTACTTGATCTTCTAATCTTTTTCTTTGATCCGCAGGATCATTTAACTCTGTAAATGCATTTGCATACTCTCTTGAATCTATAAATAACTCAAATCTATCTGTAAATCTTGAATCTTCTGGATTCTTTTTAGCCAATGGTGAAATTTCCACTGGATGTCCATATACAAATGTAGGTTGAACTATTGTTTCTTCACATTTCTGTTCGAAAAACTCATTGATTATATACCCTATTGAATTCATATGTGGAGCTATTTGAACTTTGTTTTCTTTTGCTGCTGCTTTCGCTTTATCAAAATCTTTAATAGACCAAAAATCTACTCCTGTAACTTCTTTTACTAAGTCTACCATATGAACTCTTTTGAAATTTTCTAATAATAACTCTTTTCCATTATACTCAACTGTTGTTGTTCCAAGTACAGTTTTAGCTAAATGAGATATTATATTTTCTGTTAAATTCATCATATCTTCAAAATCTGCATAAGCTTGATATAGTTCTATCATTGTGAATTCTGGATTATGACGAGTTGAAATTCCTTCATTTCTGAAACTTCTGTTGATTTCATAAACTCTGTCAAATCCTCCAACTATTAATCTTTTCAAGTATAATTCTGGAGCTATTCTTAAAAACAGTTCCATATCTAATGCATTGTGATGAGTAACAAAAGGCTTAGCTGCTGCTCCTCCAACTATTGGATGCATCATAGGAGTTTCAACTTCTAAGAAATCTTTTGCATTCAAAAAGCTTCTTATTTCATTCAGTATCTTATTACGCTTTAAGAAAGTTTCTTTTACATCTCTATTTACTATTAAATCTAAGTATCTTTTACGGTATCTTATTTCTACATCTTTTAATCCATGGTGCTTATCTGGTAGTGGTCTGATACTTGCTGATAACATTGTAAATTCAGAACCTCTTAAAGTTAATTCACCTTTTTGAGTTACAAACAGTTTTCCAGTTACTCCAACTATATCTCCAACAGAAGCATATTTAATAAGTTTAAATAATTCCTCTCCTACTTCATCTTGTCTAATATAAACTTGAACTTTTCCAGTTTGATCTTCTAAGTGAAAAAATACAGCTTTACCCTGCTCTCTGAAAGACATTATTCTTCCAGCAGTTTTAAAAATTTTCCCCTCTTCAGGAGTTGCTGATAATATTTCAACTATCATATTTTTTTTATCATATTTTTTTCCGAAAGGGTCAATCCCCATCTCTCTAATCTCTTCTACTTTTTTCCATTTGTCCATAACAATATGGTCATCTTTTACTCTGTCAAAGTATCTTTCCATTCTGTCCTCTCTTTCAATTAGTTATTTTTTAATTTGATCATATATATATTACTTTTTCTACTCCAAGATGTTCCTGGAAAAAGTTCAATAACTTTTTTCAAAGCATTTTCAGCTTCTTTTTTGTTGCCTAGTTTATCATAAGACACTGCTAAATTGTATCTTGCTTCAGCTTTTTTTATATTCATTTCTTGAGATTGTAAATATTTGTTGTAATTTTCTATAGACTTTTGATATTTTTCATTTTTAAAATATGAATCTCCAAGATAAAAATAAGTATCATAATCTCTAGAGTTTTGTGAAATTTTTTCAAATTGAATTACAGCTTCACTATATCTACCTTTTTCATGAGATAAAATTCCTAGATTAAAAAATCTTTTTTCATTTTCTTTTGTATTCAAGTTTTTTTCTGACCTAGCTTCATTTTTTGGAGCTGGCATCTCTAAATGATCCATATTGATATAAGAATCAAGTTTTTTTTCTTCTTTTTTCATTTCTTTTTTTTCTAAAGAAATCACTTTTTCTTCAAATGATTTTAAACTTGGATCAGAAGTTTCAAGATATAATTCTTCTATAAACTTTTTTTCAGATTCAGTTTTTTTATTTTTAGCTAAAATATGGTCTTTCAATAAATTTTTAAGTTCTGAATTAGTTTTAGAATTATTTATATAATAATTTTCTACATTATACTGATTTCCATTTATTTTTAATTCATTTTTGAAAAGAATAATTATTTCATCTGAATTTAAAGTTCCTTTAGATTTTAAATTATTTTGAAGTTCTTTAGATTCTCTTAAATCACCATTCGATAATGATATCTCCAAAGCTAAAAAATCAAGCTCTTTGTTTATATAACTTTTAGAAAATAATATTTTATACAAGTCTATTGCACTTAGGGCTTCTGCGTAATTTTTAGTTTTATAATTACTAAGAATTATATCATAAGTTTCTCTTTCCGTAAAATCATATTTAACATTATTTTTAACTTTCACTATTGAATAACTTCCATCTAATCTATCCAACTTTAAAATATATTCTCCTGCATAAAGTGCTCTAAAATATATTCCATCTCTATTTAATATTTCATACTGCGAAGGATCAGCTCCTACAATTTCTACTTTTTTTATTCCTAAATTTTCTATTTTCAAATATTGTCCAACATTTATTTCTTCAATATTATTTGAAAACCCAGAATTACTTTGAATTATTTCTCCCATTGACCAATTGTTTTTTATTTCGTTCAATATAAATTTTATTTCTTCATTGGTTAAAATTTTGTTAATGGGTGTTTCTCTTAAATTTCTATTATTTTCTAAATTAATTTTTCCAAGTTCACTATATATTGAATTTTTATTATTAAAATTATTGTCTAATGCAGTACAACCACTTAATAGAAGAAATAGCAGTAATTCTATTTTTTTTACCCTCATCTTTCCTCCTGTATCTATTTACTTTTCCTCTATCTCTATTTTTATTGAGTTAACTTGAAAATTTTCTTCATATATTTCATAGGAAAAATCGAGTTTTTTTGAAGTAGCTTTGAATTTACCTTTTTTTATTTGAAAGTTTTTTTCAAAATGAGGAGTTTCATATCGAAACTCTCCATTTCCTTCTTTATTGAAAACAAAATTAATTTTAGCTTCTCCATCTCTTTCCATTTTAATCTCTTTTACACTCAACGTAATTTTGCAAAAACCCATTTGACTTCCATATTCATAACATATTTTTTCATCTAAAATTGTTTTTTTACCAGTAACATTTTCTTCTTGAATTTCACCAAAAGAATCTTTACTTTTTATCTTAAAATTAATAGGTATCATCATCATAACTATCGTCGTAGTCATAATAATTATGATCTACATCTCTATCCTCTCTATCATAGTATTCATCATCATCAAAATCACTTATATCACTACTAATAAGATATTCATCTTTCCAAAACTCAATTATTTCTTGAGCTTCCCTCTTATCCTCTATAAATTCTATATCTTCTTCTTGTTCATCATACTTAAAAACTCTGATTTTACCATCAAAATCTTCTGTTATTAAATATTCGTTTTCACCCATTGTTACATTTTCTAAAACATGTAACTCGAAATCCTCTTCATTCACTTCAAAGTAAAAAGTTTCTCCTTGTGTGTACATAAAATTTTCCTCCTATTGTTTATTTGTGATATTTATTATTATTTATAATTCCAAACCAACGGTAAATTTGTTCCATAAGAATAAGTCTCATGAGTTGGTGTGGAAATGTTAACTTTGAAAAACTTAGTCTCATATTCATAAACTTTCTAAGTTCGTCTGAAACTCCGTATGAACCACCGATAATAAAATTAATTGTACTGTTTCCTGTGAGAGTTATTTTTTCTATCTCTTTTGCCATCTCTTCGGAACTGTAATTTTTTCCACCTATATCTAAAAGAATATTATAACCTCGATTTTTTTCAAGAGTTTTTAATATCTCTGAACACTCTTTTTTTATAGAATTTTCTCTATCATAATCATTTCCATCTTCTTTAAGTTCATGAATTTTCATTTTGGCAAAAGGTGTCATTCTTTTCAAAAATTCATTTAGTCCTTCATTTATATACTTTTCTTTAACTTTTCCAATACAGACAATATTCACATTCATATTTTCATCTCTCTTTTAACTCTCTAATCTTTTTATTTTACTATATTTATTACAATTTTCCTACAAAGGTTTTTATTTTCTTTTTATTTTCTTTTCAATTTCATTCAATTCTAACTTTAAAATTATAGGTCTTCCGTGAGGACAAGTGTATTCACCTATTTCATGTAGTTCTTTTAACAAAATTTTCATCTCTTCTAAGCTGAGTTTTTCTCCTGCTTTTATAGCACCTTTACAAGACATCGAAATTATTATATTTTCCCTAGGATCAACATCTCTATTATCTTTAAATTCTTTTAGCAAGCTATAAAAAAGTGATTCAATACTTTCTTTAAAAGGAAAAATTGGGACTGTTCTTATCAAAATTTCATTTCTTTCAAACTCGTCTACATCAAATCCAAACTCATCTAATATTTTCAAATTTTCCATTATCAAATGTTTTTCTCTAGGATCTACAACTATTCTTTGAGGTATCAAAAGAGATTGTTTGTTCAATTTTTTATCCAAATACTCTTTTCTAAGTTTTTCGTAAAGAATTCTTTCATGAACTATGTGCTGATCATATATTTCTAACGTTTTATTGTTGTCTACTAAAATATACGAATTATTAAACTGTCCTATGATCTTGTAGTTTTCAAAACTTGAATTTGAGATTAATTTTATCTCATTTTTTTTTATTTTTTCAATCTCCAATTCCTTTGTTTCAGGTTTTATTTCAATTTTGACATCAAGTTTTGACTTTTTACTTTTTAAACTATTTTCAAAAAAATGATTTTTTTCTTCTGAAATCTCCAATTCTTTTTTTTCTATTTTCTCTTTTTTTTCAAAAACTTCTACTTTTGGCTTTGTGAATATATAATCTTTTATATCTAATTTTTTATTCTCTAATTTTTCTTCTGGTTGAAAAGTTTCAACTTTAACATCTCTTGAAGTCAAAATGTCTGTTTTATTTATTTTTTCATTGATATATTCTTTTACCATATCATAAACTTTTGTATCGTTTTGAAATTTAACTATTTTTTTAGAAGGATGTACATTTACATCTATCTCTTCTGGTGGTAAATTTAAATAAATTATGGCAAAAGGATATTTTCCTTTCACTAACTTAGTGTAATAAGCATCTAAAACTGCGTTCTCAACTGTTCTAGACTTTACCATTCTCTTATTTACAAAAACAAACATAGAATCTTTACTTGCTCTAGCAATACTACTATTTCCTATATAACCACACTTGCATTTTATAAGATTTTTTAAAATATTTCCACTAAATATTTGAACAATTGCATTTTCTATTCCTGAACCTGTAGTTTTAACACTTTCTTTTCCTTCTATTAGCAAAGTAAAAGCTACTTTTTCATTGGCTAAAGCTTCTTGAATTATAACATCTTTTATATTACTATATTCTGTACCAGTTTTTCTCAAAAATTTTAACCTAGCTGGTGTATTAAAAAAAAGGTCTTTTATTTCTATTTCTGTTCCTACATTTTTTTCCACTTCTTTTAATGAAGTTATTTTTCCTGCAGAAATAGTTATTGAATTCCCTATTTTTTCTATTTCTTTTTTAGAACTTATTTTAACCTTAGCAACCGAGCATATTGAAGATAAAGCCTCTCCTCTGAAGCCATAGGTGTTTAAATTAAAAAGGTCTTCTTTTTTTTGAATTTTACTAGTTGCATGTCTTTCTACACATAGTAACAAATCTTCTTTTATCATCCCTTTTCCATTGTCTATAATTTCAACATCTCTTCCACCATTTTTTACAGATATTTTTATCTCTGTACTTCCAGCATCCAAAGAATTTTCTATTAACTCTTTTATAAGGGCTGTGGGATTTTCTACTACCTCTCCTGCTGCAATTATATTGGAAACAGACTCATCTAAGATTCTTATATCACCCATAAATAACTCCCTTATCAATATTTTACATTCCATTTTACACTATTTTTTAAAAATTGCAAAATTATTATTTATATTATTCTTTTGAATTCTAGCCGATTTTAAGATATAATAAAAGAAAATTATAACATATGAGGTTTCTATGAAAAAAATATCTTTTTTATCAATTTTTATTAGCTTTTTCTCATTAAGTTTTTCTTTTCATGTCGAAGAGTATAAACTTTTTGACGAAGCTCAAACTTTAACTAAAAATCAACATTATGAAAAAGCTTCTTTTAAGTTCAGAACTCTTGAAAAAACTTTACCTAATTCTTTTATAATTAAGGATAATTATTACAATTTTTATAATAGCCTGAATTTTTATAAAATGAATAATTTAGATAAAGCTATTTTTGAAATGGAAAAAGCTGTATATATTCCAAACTATTTAAAGGGCAAAAACTTTTTTTCTAAAGAAAGAGATTTTTATTTAGCAACTTTCCATTCTCAAATTGGAAACAAACAAAGTGCAGAATTTTATTTTTTAAGAATTTTAGAAAATGGTTTTTCTCCTTTAGAAAAAGATCGTGAAAAAATAGTTTTAGAAAATTTAAAAGAAAACGATATAAAATACAAAGCTATTTTTGAAATAATTTTTGAAAATAGTTTTAAAAGTGGGTATTTATTAGATGAAAGTAATTTAGTTGAAGTAGCTCAATATCTTTTAAAATCTAATCGAACTTTACAAGCTGAAAAACTTTTAATTTTAGGATATAATAAAACTAAAAAAAGTTTAATTCTAAATAGATTGCTCCTTAAAACTCTTTTTGACAATAAAAATTATTCAAAAGTTTTAGAAATTTCTGAAGAAATTTTAGAAATCGAACCTAGAATTTCATATTTTTATTACAGAGGTAAAGCTTTTAAAAAATTAAAGAACTACCCTTTGGCTATTTTTAACTTAGACAAGGT
>JBOFFH010000009.1:0-6966 GCA_051648485.1 Fusobacteriaceae bacterium | reverse complement strand
CTTTTTTTATAAGTTCTGATTTTAAAGAGTTGAAATTCAGACTAGTTATATCTATCACAATAATATTATTTCTAGAATAATTGGAATTATTCATTTCTAAATTCCCCATATATTGAGTATACTTTTTAACTTTATTTAAGGACGAATTTGTAGCTGTTTTTGCAAAAAGATATCTTAAATCGTAATCTCTAGAATAAAATCTACTGTTTAAAACTGTGTGGTATCTTATAATGACTTCATTTTTTAATCTATAGATACTCTCTTTTAACAGTGCAGACTGACTATATTTAGTCAGTTCTTCATATTCTTTTAAAAGTTGAATTTTTTCTTCTCGTGATAAATTTTTACTATTCATATTTTTTATATATTCGTCAGAAAATTTAATGAATTTTTCTCTTTCCAAAGTTGAGTTTGTATTTATGTTTTTCAATTCTTCAATTTTAGATTTCAGATTAATAATTTTTTCACTGGCATAAATGTATAATTTTAATCTTTTGACATTAACATTATTATATTGTTTTTTTAAATAAATATTGTTTTTTTCTAATGTTAAATCTGCATATTGTTTTTTCAGATTGTCTATTCCTACAGAAGATTGTGGTAAATAATTCAGACCTTTAGAAATATTTTCAAAAGAAGCTTCACTCACTCCTAGGTGATTATATTGAGAAATTGCAGTTTCTATCTTATTGTTCCCAATACTTTCCATAATAGCAGAACATCCCGTGCTTAAAATTAAAATTCCCAATATCAAAATTTTAAAAAAACCTTTATGTATATTTAATTTTTTTTCCAATATACTCCCCCTTTAGATTCCATTGTTTTGAATTTCACTAAGTAATAATCTAGTCTACCATATTTATATTTATTTTTATATCTTTAATTTCAAATAAAAAACCACCCCTAGAAATTTATTCTAGGGGTGGAACAATATTAATTTTATTTAACTATTTCAGCAGATTTCTCTTGCATTTTAACATATTTATCTGCTCCATAATAAGCTCTTAAATACATTTCTTTTAACTCTGACATCATAGGGTATCTTGGATTAGCTCCTGTACACTGATCATCAAAAGCATCTTCTACCATTTGATCTAGCTTTTCTAAGAACTCTTGCTCAGAAATTCCATACTCTGCTATTGTTGCTTTTATTCCTATTGTTGCTTTGAATTCATTTATTTTAGTTCTTAAAGCTTTTACTTTAGCTTCAGGAGTTTGGTTCATTTTTGTGAATCCTAATGAATCAGCTATTTTAGCATATCTCTCTTTAGCATTTGGATATTTGTACTGAGAGAATCCTGCCATTTTAAGTGGCTTATCTGTAGCATTAAATCTGATAACTTCTTCTAATATTAAAGCATTTGCTGTTCCGTGTGGTAAGTGGAAAGCTGCTCCTAACTTATGAGCCATTGAGTGACATATTCCTAAGAATGCGTTAGCAAAAGCCATTCCAGCTATACAAGAAGCATTTGCCATTTTTTCTTTAGCTTTTTTAGCTTTGTTTCCTTTAGCTACTGATTCTGGAAGATATTTAAATGTAAGTCTCATAGCTTCTAGTGCCATTGGATTAGTAAAATCAGATGCAAGTATTGATACGTAAGCTTCTATAGCATGTGTTAATACATCTATTCCTGAAGATGCTGTTAAACCTGCTGGCATACTCATCATTAAATGAGGATCAACTATTGCTACATCTGGTGTTAACTCATAGTCAGCTAGAGGATACTTAATTCCTGTCTCATCATCAGTTATAACAGCAAATGGAGTTACTTCTGAACCTGTTCCAGCTGAAGTTGCTACTGCCCAAAACTCAGCTTTTTCTCCCATTTTAGGGAATTCTACTATTCTTTTTCTGATATCCATAAATGTCATAGCTAGATCTTTAAAATCTACTGTTGGATGCTCATACATTACCCACATAATTTTAGCAGCGTCCATTGCAGAACCTCCACCAAGGGCAATTATTACATCTGGTTGGTAACTTTTCATAGCATCTGCACCTTTATTTACTACAGATAAAGTTGGATCAGCTTGTACATCTGAGAATACTCTGTAATCTACACCCATACAATCTAAACTTTTTGTTATGTTATCTACATATCCAAGAGCTGCTAATTGTTGATCTGTTACTATCATAGCTCTCTTTTTATTTTTTAACTCTCCAAGAGCTACTGGTAATGATCCATATTTAAAGTATACTTTTTCTGGAACTCTGAACCAAAGCATGTTTTCTCTCCTTTTAGCTACAGTTTTTATGTTGATTAAATGCTTAACTCCTACATTTTCAGAAACTGCGTTTCCTCCCCATGATCCACACCCAAGTGTAAGTGATGGTGCTAATTTAAAGTTAAATACATCTCCTATAGCTCCTTGAGCTGCTGGCATATTTATAAGTGTTCTTCCTGTTTTCATAGCTCTTCCGAATCTATTAATTTTATCAGTCGCTTCTAACTCATCAGCATATAAAACTGAAGTATGTCCCATTCCTCCAAGCTCAACAAGTCTTTCAGCTTTAACTAAAGATTCCTCGAAAGATTTAGATTTGTACATAGCTAATACTGGAGATAATTTTTCATGTGAGAAAGATTCTTCTAACTCAACTGATTCTACTTCTCCTATTATAACTTTACTTCTTTCAGAAATTGTTATTCCACCAAGGCTTGCTATTTTAGCAGCTGATTGACCAACTATTTCAGAATTTAAATGTCCATCTATTACAATAACATTTCTCATTATCTCTACTTCTTTTGGAGATAAGATATATGCTTCTCTTTTTAAGAATTCTGCTTTTACTGCTTCATATATTGACTCATGAACAATTACTGATTGCTCAGAAGCACATATAACTCCATTGTCAAAAGTTTTAGAAAGTAATATTGAATTTACAGCCATTTTTATATCAGCTGTTTCATCGATAATTACAGGAGTGTTTCCTGCTCCAACTCCAATTGCTGGTGTTCCTGATGAGTAAGCTGCCTTAACCATTCCTGGTCCTCCAGTAGCTAATATCAAATCTACATTTTTCATTAGATAATTAGTAGCTTCTAAAGATGGCTCTGATATCCAACCGATAATTTCTTCAGGTGCTCCAGCTTTAACTGCTGCTTCTAATATTATTCTTGCTGCTTCTATAGTTGAGTTTTTAGCTCTTGGATGTGGTGAAAACACTATTCCATTTCTTGTTTTTAAAGCTATAAGTGCTTTAAATATTGCTGTAGATGTTGGATTTGTTGTTGGAATTACTGCTCCTATAATTCCGATTGGTTCTGCTATTTTCTCTATTCCGTATGATTCATCTTTTTCTATAACTCCACAAGTTACTGTGTCTTTATATGCGTTATATATATACTCAGATGCAAAGTGATTTTTTATTACTTTATCTTCTACAATTCCCATTCTTGTTTCAGCTACTGCCATTTTAGCTAAGTGTATTCTTGCACTGTTAGCTGCTATTGAGGCCTCTCTAAAAATTTTATCAACTTGTGCTTGGTCAAATTCTGCGAATTTTTTTTGAGCTATTCTTACTCTTTCAATTACATTTTCTATTGACATTCTACATCCTCCTGATTTTTAAATTAAACTATATTTTGTTTTGTTTTTTTGTTTTATGAGTTTATCTCTCTCAATTAATATCAGTTTACTATGTATGTAAAAAAAATTCAATTTTTATATTGTTTTATTTAATACTTTAAGATGATCAAAATTTAACCAATATACACTCAAATATATTTTTACCTTTTAAACTCCCTTTATTTTGAAGCTTTAATTTTTTATATGTTTTTTTTTATACATGATCAAAATTTATTCTTAGTTTAATTTTTTATATTTTTATGATAAAATACACTTAATAAAAACATAATTTATGGAGGAAATATGAAAACAAATATTAAATTTTTAATAGGAATATTTTTATTAAATTCTGCTTTATCAATTTCAAACCCTGGAAAAAATGGAAAATCACACCATAATAATGGGAATTCTAATAACAATTCTTTTGGTAACCCTATGGACAAAACTCATCCTAGCATCTTAAACCCTAACGATTGGAAAGATGACAAATGGTATGGAGACGATGACTACTATAAAAAAAATTGGGGTTATTCAAAAGATAGCTTTAGAAAATGGCTAGAAAGAAATCCAAGTTTAAATAAAAAAGATAGAAAATCTCTTGAAAAACTTTATAAAGATCAGTTAAAACATGAAAAAAGATTAAGAAAAGAATTTTCTAAATATAATCATGAAATCTCTACTCTTCCAGCTTATCGTGGAGACAGAGACCCTATGGGTTCTTTTATCGAAGATTATCTGTACAACAGAAACAAAGTAAGAAACTATAATTTTTCTAACAATTTTAGAAATGAACTTTCTAAAGAAGAAAAAACTATTTCAGATTTTTTTAGATTTGTAGAAAACTTTAAATAATATTTTAAAAATGAGAAAAAAGTTTTAGAAAGTGGATTGAATCATTTAATTTAATCAGGAGGGGGTTTGTGGAATTTATGAATCATTTAAATAATTTTTTAGAAAAACGATTTTTACCTATAGCAACAAAAATATCATCTCAAATACATATACAGGCTATCAGGGACGGTTTAACTTTAGCAATGCCTCTTCTGATTGTAGGTTCTATGTTTCTAATTATTGGTTTATTACCGATACCTGGATATGCTGAGTTTATGGCTAAAATATTTGGACCACTATGGAAAGTTAGAATTTTATATCCTGTACAAGTTACTTTTGATGTTATGGCTTTATTCATAGCTGTTGGAGTAGCATATAGATTAGCGGAAAGAAAGAAAGTAGACCCTCTTTCTTGTGCTGTTATATCTTTAAGTGCTTTTTTACTACTAACCCCTTCTAGAATAGTTCATATTCATAATGATGTTCTTTTAAATATAACAGGAATTAATATCGATTTAATTGGAAGTAAGGGTATATTTGTAGCTATTTTAACTGGTGTTTTTACAACAGAGATTTTTAAGTTTGCCATAGACAAAAATTTGGTTATAAAAATGCCTGATTCCGTTCCACCAGCAGTTAGTAAATCATTCTCTTCACTTATTCCTATTATGTTGGTTATTTTACTGGCTTTAGGTGTTAGAATTATTTTTGAAATTACCCCTTTTGAACATATTCACAATTTTATTATAACTATTATTGGGAAACCTTTAACTTTTTTGGCCAGCTCTTTTATAGGTACATTATTAGCTGTTGTAGTGGCACAACTTCTCTGGTCAATAGGACTACAGGGTCCTACCATAGTAGGATCTGTAATGATTCCTATCTGGTTAAGTATGATGGATCAAAATAGGGTGGCTTTTCAAGCTGGAGAAGCAATCCCCCATATAAGTGGAATGACATTTATATTTTTATCTTCTAAATTAGGAGGTTCTGGTTTAACTCTAGGTTTAACTTTTTTAATGGCTTTTTTTGCAAAGAGTAAACAACTTAAAGAACTTGGAAAAATGTCTTTAGTTCCAGGGATATTCAATATCAATGAACCTATTATTTTTGGAACACCTATTATTATGAATCCAATTTTAATAATACCATTTATCATTGCACCTTTAGTAACTACAATAATAACATATTTTGGAATGAAATTTGGACTTATAGCGATGACTAGCGGAATGAATATTCATTGGACTTTACCTGCACCTATTTACGGTTTCTTAGTAACTGGCGGTCACATCTCTGGAGCTGTTATAGGAGTTTTAATTATTGTTATTTCTACATTCATTTATTATCCATTCTTTAAAATTTATGATGCACAAAAATTAAAAGAAGAAAATGAGTATATCGAAAAAAAATCTAAAGATTTGTAAATAATATAGTGGATTTAATTCCCTATTCAGAATCCAAAATATTATCCAGATGAATAATTACATCTTTTACAGAAGCAAAATCTGTCATTATTGATTCTTCTAAATTGTCTGCAATTTCGTGTGCTTCATGAACAATCATATTTTTAGGAACTCTTATATGAAATGTTAGAAAAATTTTATCTCCTGAATTTCTCATTTTTATGTCATGAACATTTCTAATATCTGTATTCTGATAAATATAAGTTTTTATTTCACTTATAAATTCTAAATCTTGCTTGTCTAAAATTGCATCCGAAGTATCCAAAAGCACCGATACCCCTTCTTTAAATATTAAAGCTGATACTGCTAAACTTATCAGTACATCAAAAATATCAGATACATAAATTGACAATAAAATCCCGACTATTACTCCTAAAGATGAGAAAACATCATTTCTACTATCTTTAGCATCTGCTATAAGTGCATTGTTCTGTGTTTTGATTCCCACTCTCATTTTTTGTTTATACATAAAAAATTTTACCAGGGAAGAAAATGCAGCTAAGTAAATCGTACTAAACTGAGGTATTGATCTTTCTTCTCCTGACATTAAAATTAAAACACTTCCCTTTCCCAATTCAAAAGCTGTAAGAATCATAAAAATACCAAGACCTATACTGATTATGCTTTCTATTTTTTCATGTCCATAAGGATGGCCTTCATCTTCAGGCATATTGCTAAAGTGAATTCCTATTAAAATTCCAAAAGATGTAGCCATATCTGATAAAGAATTGAATCCATCTATTAAAAGTCCTCTAGATTTACCAAAGATACCACCTGAAATTTTTACTACTGCTAAAACAATATTCCAAAATATTGAATAAAGCACAGTTTTTCTGTTTTCTTCTTGTCTTTTTTTTCTTTGTTGAATATTAGATAATATTAAGTTTTCATTTTTTACTTTAAATCCAATTTTTTTAAAAAACTTTTCTGCATCACTTTTTTTTAGTACTGAAATAGTATTTATTCTATTTTTTACTGCATGATTTGTTATAAATTGAATTAACTTACTACCATAAGATTTATATCTTTCTTCAGCTTTGACATAAATATATTCTACTATATACTCAGTTTGTTCTTTCATTATAAAAGCGTAACCCAAAGG
>JBOFFH010000008.1:0-5742 GCA_051648485.1 Fusobacteriaceae bacterium | reverse complement strand
TCTTTTATGTTTTTTTGTAGGATTTATTATCTATATTTTCTTTATTTCAAAAACAGGTGAAATAGAAGCGGATGAAACAGAAAATATGGACAGTAAAAAAATGATTATTTTTTTACTGTTAGGGTTTATAGGACTTATGCTTGGTGGACAACTTGTTGTGGATTCAGCAGTAAAAATTGCGAAAGCTTTCGAAGTAAGTGAGAAACTTATTTCTCTTACAATTGTTTCAATAGGAACATCTTTACCTGAACTTGCAGCCTCTGTTGCAGCAGCGAAAAAAGGTAATTCTGATATGGCAATTGGGAATGTTGTTGGTTCTAATATATTCAATATTTTCTTGATAATGGGAACAAGTGGACTTGTAAGACCTATTATTTATGATTTTAAATTTGATTTAGATTTTATGGTTCTTTTTTATGCTACGATGTTACTTATTCTTTCTGCTTTTGTATTTAAAAAGCATACAATACAAAAAAGAAAAGGAGCTTTTATGCTATTATCATATGTAATCTATCTGGGGTATTCTATTTATATTTCATAATTGATTTATGTGAATTTAAACTCTTTATAAAAATATACTTCTAAAGGCTTATTTTTATAAAACATAGGTTTAAATAACCATCTTTTCAAGGCTTTTTCAACTTCTTGTTGAAGAAGCCTATTATTTTGCCCTATGAATTCTATTTTAGAAACTTTCCCATCTTTATCTACTAAAAATTTTGTTTTTATGATTATTTCGTTTCTTCCGAGCATCTTTTTCAATCTCTGTGGATATTCCGGATTCAATTCTTTTAAAATTTTATAATCTATTCCTTTAGAAGATTCTGCCACATAAGTTTCTCCTACATAGTTGTAAAGCTCTTTGGTCTCAACAGAATGAGATTTTGTGTGCTCTACTACTACCTGTTCACTTTCTTCTACTTCTGATTGTTTCACTTCTTTTGGGGGATTTTTATATGTTTTTTCTACTATTTTTTTGACTGGTTTCTTTACTAATTTTTTCACTTGTTTTTTAGGCTTAACAACAGGTTCAATTACCTCTTTTATTTTTTCTGCTGGTTTTTCTTTTATCTCTTCCTTAGTGGATAAAATTGGTTTTGATTTTTGAGAAAAATTCATTGAAGTTTTAATAGGGATTTTTACTTCATTTTGAATCACTGTTTTTTCATTTGAAACCCCTACAAAAAAAAGAGCCAAATGAATGAGTGTTACTACACTTATTATTTTAATTTTTTTCTTCATTATTACCTACCTAAAAGCAGATAAAGTTATCTCTGCTTGAGAACTATTTTTTATTTTTCCAAAAACCATCATAAGAGTTTCGTAAGTTACGTTCTTATCTGCTGTAACTACTATTTCTCCATCTGGAATAAGATTTAATTCTAACTCATCTAAAATTATCTCTTTTTGTACATTTTTATCTTTTATATAATATTTTCCTTCACCGTCTAAAATCAATTCTAAGCTTTTATTTTCTTCTTTTTCGGATACAATTCCTGATTTAGGAAGTTGTATTTTCAAATTTCCATATTGATTAAAATTAGAAACTACTATGAAAAAAATCAATAATAAAAATACTATATCTATAAGTGGAGTCATATCAGGAACAAGCATTTTTCTTTTCTTTCTTCTATCCATAACTTAATTTCTCACCACGTTTATTATACTTGTAGTTATTTTGTCTATCTCTTCTGAAATTTCTTCAGTTTTAGCAGTTAAAAGATTATAAATTACTAAAGCTGGTATAGATACAATCAGTCCTGAAGCAGTTGTAATAAGAGCTGTTGAAATTCCTCCTGCAACTAGATTAGGATTACCTGCTCCATGAGTTGCCATTGTATTGAAAGCTGTTATCATCCCTGTTACAGTTCCTAACAGTCCAACCATAGGGGCTGAGGTAGCTATTATTCCCAATATGTGAAGATGTCTTTCTATTCCTGCCATCTCTTTAAACTCTATCTCTTTAGCTAACTGCTGAAAGTGATGAAAATCTCCTTCTCTATTTATTCTAACTAAAAATTCTTGAAGAGTTCTTCCTATAGCATTATTTTCAGTTGAAGCCAGTTCTACTGCTCCTTTTATATCATTATCTTTAACTAAAAATAAAATTCTTTCTTTAAATATTTTATGATATTTTTTTTCATTTTTAAATAAATAAATAATCTTTTCAACTATAATACTCATCGCTGAAATAGACATAAATAAAAGTACCCACATCAAAAATCCACCATTTAAAAAATAATTATACACAAATTTCCTCCTGTATGTTCTTAAAATATTCTTTAGCTCTTTCTAAATCCTCTAAATCTGGATGATTTTTAGCTGCATCTAATCTCAATTTTCTCTCTTCAGTAAGAGGATGTATTAAGTTTAAAGGAAATTTACCCATCATTTCTATAAGTTTTGGTGCAACTTCTCCTAAACTTAAAAATCCACCTATAAAACTATTGTTTTTTGAACATAGTTCCACAGCTCTTTTATAAACTTTTTGTCCATGATCTGAATCTGGATCTGCTCCCAGTGTTCCAAAGAAAGCTATCTTTTTTCCTTTTATCTGTTTTAAAACTTTTTTACTTCTAGAATCCATAGTTCCTTTGTCTACCCAAAATCCTAAAATAATTTTTTCATATTTTTCTAAAGAAATATGCTTTATTTCTTCTATTGATATCAAATCTCTTTCGGCTTCTATTGATTCATATATAGCTTGTGCCACTTTTTTTGTATTTCCTGTCAATGATGAAAATATGATTGCTGTTTTTTTCATTTCTGTATCCTCCAATTTTTATTTCTAAAAAAGAGTATACATTTTTTTGTTTTGTAAGTCAAACTATTTTTTAAAAATAATATTTAAAAATAAAAACGTTTGACTTTTTTTAAAATTAATATTAGAATTGATTTGATTCTAAATAAAGAGGTGATTCAAATCAAAAATAAATTTCACTCAATTTTAGGAGTAATTTCATTGATTTTAGGAATAATAGGAGTGTTTTTACCCCTACTCCCAACTACTCCTTTTGTATTATTGGCTGCTTTTCTCTTTGAAAAAAGCTCTCCTAAATTTCATCAATTACTTTTAAGTAACAAACATCTTGGAAAATATATAACTGACTATCAAGAAAAAAAGGGAATAACTACAGTTAATAAAATTCTATCTTTAATATTTTTTTCTTTGGGAATAGTGAAAGGATATATGTCAGTGGATTCTGCTGCAATGAAAATAATTTTCATACTTATTTATTTTTCAGTTGTATTCCATATTTTAAAATTAAAAACAGTTGAATAGGAGAAATAAAATTATGTTTAAAAAAAGACTAAAATCACACCACGATGTAAAAGATGTGATAAATTCTAAAATAAAAAGAAAATTAGCCACACCATTTGCTCTTAGAAAAATACTTAACTCCGATCCAATAGAAAAAGATGGTGGAATTTATGTCCATACTCCTTATTGTGATAAAATTTGTTCTTTTTGTAATATGAACAGAAAACAGGTTGATAACGACTTAGAAGAATATACAGAATATCTAATTAAGAATATGGACAAACTTGGACAAAAAAGGTATATTCAACAAAAAGAGTTTTCAGTAGTTTTTTTTGGTGGAGGTACTCCAACTATATTTAAAGCTAGTCAATTAAAAAGAATTTTAGGAGCTTTAAGAGAAAATTTTAAGTTAGCACATAACTGTGAATTTACTTTTGAAACTACACTTCATAATTTAACTGATGAAAAATTAGAAATTATGCAAAGTTTTGGAGTTAATAGGCTAAGTATAGGAGTTCAAACTTTCTCTGATAAAGGAAGAGTTACTCTGAATAGAACTTATGACCAAGCTAAAGTTATAGCTCGAATTAAAGAGATTCAAGTAAAATTTAAAGGATTAGTTTGCATTGATATCATTTATAACTATGTGGATGAAACTCTTGAAGAAGTTGCAGAAGATGCTAGAATTTTAACTGATTTAGGTGTTGCAAGTTCAAGTTTTTACTCTTTAATGATTCACGAGGGCTCAGATCTTTCGAAGACTTTAGACACTGATGAAAAAGAATACCTTTATGGAATAGAGTTAGACAAAAAACTTCATCATGAGTTTTTAAATAAATCTTTAGAAATGGGTTACTCTGTTCTTGAACACACTAAAATTACCTCAGGAAAGGATAGTTATAGATACATCAAAAATGTTCACCAATTAAAAGATCTTATTCCTATAGGAATAGGTGCTGGCGGCAGAATAGCCAATTTAGAGATGTACAACTTAAATAAATTTATTACTTTTTATGCTAAAGATAGTGAAATAAAAAGAAAACTTCAACTTTTAAGTGGAGTCACTCAATACCACACGGTTGATCTTTTAAACTTGGAAAAAATATGTGAAAATGCTTATAAAAAAGTTTTTGAAGTACTACTAACTTTAGAAAAATATGGATACATCACAATAGATTCAACAAATAAAAATTATTCTTATACATTAGATGGAACTTTTTGGGGAAATAACATTTCTGCTCTTTTAGTAGAAACGCTTTTTGAAAACCATAATTTATAAAAAAACTCCCTTAGCACTTTTTCTAAGGGAGTTTTAATCTTTTCAGTTTATCTTGTTAATTCATAAATAGCTTTTCCATATATCACATAGGCTCTGTCTACATCTTTTAAAGAAAGATACTCGTTTGGTTGATGTTCTGTCTTTTTACTATCCGGGAACACTGCTCCAAAGGCTACACAGTTATCCATAGCTCTTGCATAAGTAGCTCCTCCTGAAGAGAGTGGTGTAGAATCAAAATCTGTTTCTTCTTCATAAACTTTTCTCAAAGTTTTTATTAAAAAATGATCCAGTGGAACATAAAGTGAACGTAAAAAATCTCTCTCTTCATATCTGAAACCATATTTTTCTCCCACAGCTTTGGCTTTATCTACAATTTCTTCTTTAGAAGCAGTTACAGGTATACGAATATCTATTCCTAAAACTGTTTTATTTTCTGAAATATCTACTTTTCCCAAATTAAACTTGAGTTTTCCAGACATCTCATCTTCCACAACACCAAAAATATTTTCAGCATAAGGATTTTGCCCTAATTCTTCATATACAAAATTTAAAGCAGGAGTATCTAAACCTACTTCTTTTAAAGCTACCATAAGATGTTTTATGGCATTTATTCCTTCTTCTCCAGAAGCAGCATGAACAGATTTTCCTGTTACAGTCACAAAATTTTCTTTAATTTCAAAAATTGAATTATTTGATTTTAATTTTGCTGTTAAAATATCTTTTATCTCAGAACAATTATATGTTATCTTGTCAGGAACGGCATTGTATGCATCTCCTCCTTTCAGATTCAATTTTTCTCCATCTCCAATAAAATTAAATTGAAGAAGTCCTTTTTCAGCATAAATCATAGGAAATTTAGAATCCGGAGTGAATCCCATACTAGGTTTTTCTTCAAGCTCCATATACCTATTTATGCATCTCCAAAGATTTTCTTCATCTGTTCCGAAAATAAATCTTAATCTTTTGTTGAATGATAAACCACTGTCTAAAATAGCTTTTGCAGAATAAAGAGCAATTAAAGTAGGCCCTTTGTCATCTTGAGTTCCACGTCCAAAAAGTTTTCCATCTTTTTCAATCATTTTAAAAGGATCACTATTCCATTTTTCTAAGTCTCCAGCTGGAACTACATCTAAGTGGCCTAAAATTCCAACCATCTCTTCTCCTGCACCTATTTCAGCATATCCATAATAACCTTTAGAAT
>JBOFFH010000007.1:0-7908 GCA_051648485.1 Fusobacteriaceae bacterium | reverse complement strand
TTGAAAAATCATAAATATAGAATTACTATGGAAAAATTTTATATAGGAACAAAATTTAATGAGATTTTAATTGAATTCAATGAATTACAAATTAATTTTATAGATCAGTTAAACGATGAAAGTTGGAATCTTTTAGATGTTGGATTAAAAAATTACACAGAGGCTAAAAAACAATATCTCGATCTAAAATTAGGGAAAATCAGTTTTGATATAAAAACTGGAGCATTAAAAGGGGAAAGAATAAATAAAGTGTTCTCTAAAAATAGAAAATTTTGTACTTATATGAATGAAAATTATTTTGAATTTATGAGTGATATTTCAGAATATAACTTTAAAGAACTTGTTCAAGAAGGTTTTAAATCTGAACAAATAGAAGAATTATTGGGAAAAAAAATACAGTATGAGAAAGAGTTTAAACTTTAAGAATAAGAGGATAGTGAGGTAAATGATGAAAAATATATTAGTGGGAGTTACAGGAGGAATAGCAGCCTATAAAAGTGCCAATATAGTCTCTATTTTAAAGAAAAAAGGTTATAATGTAAAAGTTATTATGACAAAAAGTGCTACAGAAATAATAACTCCTTTGACGTTAGAAACTCTTTCAAGAAATAAAGTTTATGTGGATATGTGGGATAAAAATCGTAGCCATGAAGTAGAGCATATATCGTTGGCTAAGTGGGCAGATTTAGTTTTAATAGCTCCTACAACTTATAATATAGTTGGTAAAATAGCCAATGGTATAGCTGATGATCTTTTAACAACTGTTGTGTCGGCAACTTTGGCTAAAGTTTACTTTGCTTTGGCTATGAATGAAAACATGTATCTTAACCCTATTTTAGGTGAAAATGTAGAAAAGTTAAAAAAATACGGCTATCATTTTATAGATGCAGATTCAGGTTTTTTAGCTTGTAATCAAAATGCCAAGGGAAGACTTAAAAAAGAAGAAGACATAGTAGAAGAAATTGATAATTATTTTTTCAAAAAAAAATATTCTGGAATTTTAAAAGGCAAAAAAATTATAATTACAGCAGGAAGAACAGAAGAACCTATAGATCCAATCCGTTATATAAGTAATTTATCTAGTGGTCAAATGGGATATTCCTTGGCTAGAGCAGCAGCTAATATGGGTGGAGAAGTTATTTTGATTTCAGGACCTAGTAATTTACCGATTCCCACAGAATTGAAAGAGTTTGTTCAAGTCAGAACTGCAGTTCAAATGGAGTTAGCAGCTATGTCAAGATTTGATGAGGTTGATATAGCTATAGCTTGTGCTGCTGTTGGAGATTATCGTCCTAAAAATTATAGTACTCAAAAAATTAAAAAATCAGATGAAGAATTCAATATAGTTTTAGAAAGAAATCCTGATATTTTATACAATATGGGACAAAAAAAGAAAAATCAGATTTTAATAGGATTTGCTGCAGAAACAGAAAATATTTTGAGTAATGCTGAGGGAAAACTTATAAAAAAAAATCTGGATGCAATAGTGGCTAATGACGCTAAAAATATGAATAAAAAAAATAATACAGTTACGATTCTTACAAAAGAAGGGAAACTAATAGAGTTAGAAAAAGAAGAAAAACAAAATTTAGCTTACAGTATATTATGTAATATTTTTGGGGAGAAATAAAATGAAAAAAAAAGTTTTGTATCTAGCCATTTTAATGGGAATAATTTTATCTGGATGTAGCTCTATAACTCCAGGAAATTATCCACAAGCTCAACAGGAATATGGAAAATTGGAAAAAAAATACAGTGAGCTTTTTGAGGATGAAATAAAACCTAAAGAGATAAACTCTTTAGAAAAAAAATACAGTAAACTTTTAGAAGTTTTGAATAAAGGAATTAAAAAATCTTATTCTAAAAAGCTAGATGATTTGAAAAATAAAGTTCTGAAAAGAATAGATATTTTAGAAGATTTAAAAGATTAAAATATTTTTAGGAATTCAGAATGGAGGGTTTATGGAAAAGAGAAAAGGGCTTTTTATGACAGTGGCACTTTTTATAGTGGCAGTTATATGGGGAAGTGGATTTGCAGCGACAAAAATAATTTTAGACAGCGGTATAGAACCTTATGCTATGATAGGAATAAGATTTTTTGGAGCTTTTATTATAATGTACAGTATACTAAAAGTAATGAAAATAAAAATAGAAAAAGAAGAGATAGTGGTTGGATTAATTGCAGGGATTTTATTGTTTTCAGCCTTTGCTTTTCAAACAGTAGGGCTTCAATATACCACAGCATCTAAAAATGCTTTTATTACAGGAACTAATGTGGTAATGGTTCCTTTTATTTATGGAATAGTGATAAAAAAATTACCTAAAAAAGTGGTGTTTATAACTTCTTTTTTATGTTTTGCAGGAATAGCGGTTCTTTCTTTGGAAAAAGATTTTAGTTTTAATTACGGAGATTTTTTAAGTTTAATTTGTGCTTTTTTATTTGGTGTTCATATGGTTACAGTAGGTTTTAAAATTAAAAAAAATAATCCTATGGTGATAAATTGTTTTCAAATGTTAAGTGCAGGAATTTTAGGAATACTTTTTAACATTGTTTTTGAAAAAAGTTCTATCTCTACCATAATAAATTTCTCTGAAGTTCAAATAGGTGTTATGAGTTATATAATTATGTTGAATACTTTAATTTGTTATTTAATTCAAACTATGGTGCAAAAATATGTAAATCCTTCTAAAGTGGCTTTAATACTTTCGACAGAAATGCTTTTCGGTGGATTCTTTTCGATATTAATACTAGGAGACGTAATAGATTCCAAGCTGATAATAGGAGGAATGATGATATTCATTTCTATTATTATTTCAGAAATAAAAACTAGTGAGGAGAAAATATGAAAATAAATAAATTTATAGGAGCACATGTAAGTGTGACGGGTGGGGTTTCAAATGGTCCTAAAAATGCAGCTAATTTAGAAGCTAAAGCTTTTGGAATGTTTTTAAAAAATCAACGTCGTTGGGACAGTAAACCTTACACAGTTGAAGAGATTGAGCTTTTCAAAAAAAATATGAAAGAGTATGGATATACTCCAGAGCATGTGCTACCTCACGATGGTTATTTGATCAATTTAGGGAATAGAGATGATGAAAAAAGACAGAAGTCTTTAGACGCCTTTATAGACGAAATAGAGAGGACAGATGCATTGGGTTTAATATATTTGAATGCACACCCTGGAAGTCATCTGAATGAGATCAGTGAGGAAGAATCTATAGGTCTTATAGCAGATTGTTTGAATGTGGCGATAGCTAAAACGAAAAATGTGAGAATAGTTCTTGAAAACACAGCAGGACAAGGTTCAAATTTAGGTTATACTTTTCAGCAATTGGGGATGATAATAGATAAAATAGTTGATAAAAATAGAATAGGAGTATGTATAGATACTTGTCATACTTTAGCTTCGGGTTATGAACTTAAAGATACAACAGGATATAATAAAACTATGGATGAATTTGAAAAGTATATAGGATTTAAATACCTTTTTGGAGTACATTTGAATGATTCTAAATTTGATACTGGAAGTAAAAAAGATCGTCATGACAGCATTGGAAAAGGAGTCTTAGGAATGGACTTTTTTAAAAGATTCATGAATGATAGTCGTTTTGATAATATTCCTATAGTTTTAGAGACTATAGATGAAACAATTTGGAGAGAAGAGATAATATTACTATATAGCTTAATAGAAAATTAATTCGTAATTATATTAAAATCGGGGGGGAAATGAAGAGGATATTTTTAATAGGTTATACTTTAATGCTATTTTTAATAGGATGTAGCCAAAAGAAAGAATCGGTAACAGAAAATAAAAAGTCTAAAAATTTAACTGTAATTCAAGGTTCTAAACCTAGAAGCTTGGATCCATATAAATATAATGAGTTTCCAGCTCTACTTATAACAGAACATGTATACAATACTCTTGTAAACATCGATGACGAGGGAAATGTGGTTCCAGAATTGGCTGAAAGTTGGGAATATATCAGTCCTACTGAGATAGTTTTCAATTTAAGAAAAGATGTTAAATTTCATAATGGAAACAAATTTGATGGTGAAGATGTAGCTTTTAGTATAAATAGAATGAAAGAACAACCAGGAAGTAGTGCAATGGTTGAAAACATTGAAAATGTAGAAATATTAGCTACTTATAAAGTAAAAGTAAATTTAAAAAAAAGTTCAGCTCCTTTTTTGGCTAATTTTTCTTCAGCCCTGGCTGGAATAATGGATAAAGAGTATAGTGAAAAAAATCCAGACAAAATAGGGACAAACCCTATGGGAACAGGACCTTTTATATTTGTTAAATGGAAAGATGGTGAAAAATTTTATCTTTTAAAAAACCCAGAATATTTTAAAGTGGTACCTAAAATAGACAGTTTAGTTTTTTGGGTGATTACAGAAACTCCAAATAGGTTAATAGCTCTTGAAACAGGAGAAGGTGACATAGCACAGGCCATCTCTCCTTTAGATGTCGAAAAAATAAAAGATAAAAATGATATAAGGCTAGAAACTAAAGTTACTGCAACAACAGACTACATGGCTCTAAATTTCAATAAAAAAGCTTTTTTAGATAAAAACTTTAGAGTGGCAATAGAAAGTGCAATAAATAAAAAATCTATTGTAGATTCTTTATATTTTGGAAGAGGACAAGTCGCAAATTCAATAGTTAATCCAAAAATATGGGGAAGTATAGAAAACGAATTAAAAAGCAATTACAATCCTGAATTGAGTAGAGAACTTTTAAAAAATATAGATACAAGTGCAATAAATTTATCTATTTGGACGAGTGATAATCCTACAAGACTTCAAATTGCTCAAATTGTTCAAGCGAATTTAGCTGAAGTGGGAATAAAATCAAATATCCAATCTGTGGAATGGGGAACTTTTTTGCAAAGAACAGCTTTAGGAGAGCATGATATCCTTATCTCTACTTGGTTTATATCGGCTCCTGATGCAGATACGATTTTAAGAAGTTTAGTTTATTCAGGATCTACAGGTGCTGGTGGAAATAAAAGTTTTTATAAAAATGAAGAAGTAGATAAAAAATTAGCATTGGCTTATGAAAATTTGGATAAAAATATTCGTATGCAAAAATATAGAGAAATTCAAAATATTTTATCTAAAGATCTTCCAATTATTCCTTTAACTCACAGATATGATACTTTAGCTCTTAGAAAAAGAGTAATTAATTATAAATATAATAAAAGTACTTTAAGAAATCTTTTTGAAGTCATAGATATAGAAGAGTAAAAACTAAGAGGATAACAAAATCTTTTGAAGTATAATATTTTATAGAATTAGTTCAAAAGGAGTATTTATGAAATATGATGTGCTGGTAATAGGTGGTGGAGCAGCAGGACTTACAGTTGCAATAGGTGCAACATCTGGAAAAAAAAGAGTTGCTATTATAGAAAATAAAAAAACAGGTGGAGAATGCACTTGGAGTGGCTGTGTTCCTTCTAAGACCTTTATATCCCTCGTGAATAAAGGGTATAAAGGAGATGTTTTAGAAGAGGTTGATAGAGTGAGGCGACAGATCTATTCACACGAAGACAATGAAACCTTAAAAAAAATGGGAATAGATGTTATAGAAGGAGTTGGAGAATTTACAGATATAAATAAAGTAACTGTAAATGGAAAAGAGTATGAAGGTGAACAAATAGTTATAGCTACAGGAAGTTCTCCTAATATACCTAAAATTCCAGGATTGGACAAGGTTAACTATTTGACAAATGAAAGTTTTTTTGAACAAAAAAACTTCAGTAAATCTATAATTTTTATAGGTGGAGGAGTAATTTCTTTAGAACTTGCATTTCCATTAAAAAAAATAGGAGTAGATGTAACAATATTTGAAATAGGAGAAACTCTTTTTCCAAAAGAAGATCCTGAAATAGGTGAATATTATCAAGAAAAATTAAAATCAGAAGGGATAAAGCTAATTTTAAATGCTAAAAAATTTGAAGTTTTAAAATCAGAAGAAGGTGTAACCGTAAAAAGTGATAAAACTCTTGAAGGAATAACCGCAGAAAAACTTTTTATTTCAACTGGAAGAGTTCCCAACACTGAGGGTTTAAATTTAGAAATGGCAGGAGTTGCCTATGACAAAAAAGGAATAGAAGTAGATAAATACATGAGAACCACTAACAAGCATATATATGCGGCAGGAGATGTTGTAGGTCCTTATAGATTTTCACATATGGCAGGATACCAAGGTGAAATAATAGTAAGAAATATATTGTTTCCTTTAATAAAAAAATCTATATCTTATGATTCTATTCCTTGGACAATATTTACAGATCCTGAATTCTCAAAAATGGGAATTTCAGAAACAGAAGCTATTATGAATACAGGGGAAATAAGAGTTTATAAAATGGATGCTTCAGAAAATGATAGATCAATTTTAACTGGTGAATCAGGATTTTATTTAAAAGTGATAGTTGATAAAAATTTTCAAATTTTGGGAAGTAGCTGTATAGGAAATCGTTCTGGTGAGATAATATCAATGCTACAACTGATGAAAAGTGAAAATATACCTTTTTATAAAATAAGTGATTCAATACAAGCTTATCCAACTTATGGATATACATTAAGAAAATTAGGTAAAAAAGCTTATATAGACAACTTAATGAAAAACCCAATGATTTCAGCTTTTTCTAAATAAAAAAAGAGGATATAATTAAATTATATCCTCTTTTTTTATTTCTATTAGTTCCCCGATATTAAGATTTCCTAAATGTAACTTACTAAATCTTACTCTTTTTAAATATGTTACACGATTTCCTACTGCTTTTATCATTTTTTTAACCTGATGATAACGACCTTCTACAATTGTGAGTAAAATAGCTTTTTCATTGACTCTTTCAGCTTTGGCCGGTTTGCATTTGTAACCGTCAATCTCTATATCATTTTCTAATTTTTTAATAGCTTCATCACTTATTTCACGATCTAATTCTACGTAGTATTCTTTGTCGACTATTTTTTCAGGATAAGTGAGCTCATAATTTAAGTCTCCATCATTTGTAAAAATAAGAAGCCCCTCAGTATCACAGTCCAATCTTCCTACAGGGGCAACACCTGTCCAGTCAATTGATTGGGGTAAAACATCAAGAACTATAGGTCTGCTGTTTACAGGATTGCTCATAGCTGTTATATAACCTGCAGGTTTATTTAAAAGATAGTATCTCAGAACTTTATCTTTAACTAGCTCTCCTTTGTAAGTGATAACATCTTCTTCATAAACATCAGTGGCATCATTAACTTCAACTTTTCCATTTATCTCTATTTCACCATTAGCAATAAGTTTTTTTATAGCTTTTCTACTGGCTATTCCACAGTTAACTAGATATTTTTCTAATCTCATTTTTCTCCTTCTTGTTCGTTCTTTAATTTCAACATTATACCATAAAAAATAAAACTTTTATACTGAAAAAAAAAGTGATATAATTAGATTTATTTATCAAAAAAAATGGGGGGAATTATGAATAAAGAATTAGAATTTTTAATAGAAATAGATAAAATAAAGGGTATTTTAAGACAAACTTTAATTTTAGGTGGAGAACGTCGTGAAAATGATGCTGAGCACTCTTGGCATATGGCTATGACCGCTATGACTTTAGAAAAATATTATCTTGAGCCTGTGAATATGGAAAAAGTTTTAAAAATGGTATTAATTCACGATTTAGTTGAGATTTATGCTGGAGATACTCCTGCTTTTGGTCCTAATAATCCAAATAAGTTTCAAGATGAAAAAAATGCAGCTCTTAAAATATTCGGATTTCTACCTGAAGAGTTGGGGAAAGAGTTGCTAGACCTTTGGTTTGATTTCGAAAACGAAGTAACTCATGAAGCAAAGTTTGCCACTGCTTGTGACCGTTTTCAAGGGTTTATCCAAAATTTAACTTCAAATGGAC
>JBOFFH010000006.1:0-6865 GCA_051648485.1 Fusobacteriaceae bacterium | reverse complement strand
TTCTTGTGAGTTGTTGCATGATAAGACCACAAATACTCATTCCAAATCCAGTGGCAATTATACTTATTGTTCTAGGAAGTCTACTGAGGACGAGAACATTAAAACTTTGGCTTTGAAAATTAAAAATTTCATTTATATTTATATTAGCTACTCCTACAAATGTTGAAATAGTTGTAAGCATAATAAAGATCAAAAATATTGTCATAATCAACCTCCTATAATATATTTTGTATTTCAAAGTATATTATACTCTAAAATATCAATTTGTCAATAATTAAATAAATAAATAAAATTTATGCTGATAATTTGATTTTATAATTTAAAGTATGTAAAAATCAAGAAAATTGCATAAAAAAAGAGATATGATTTCATGAGTAAAATCATATCTCTTTTTTTATTTTTTTCTATTAGAATAATTTTTTAAATAATCTAAAGAGATAACAGAAAATTCTTCAATATCAGTTAAAAATCCATAGAGAATAGCACGATTTTCAAAATCTTCTCTTGTTTTTGGTAACTCACTATTTTTGAAAAATAATTTATAATCTTCTATTTTCTTAATGATTTTAATAATTTCTTCTTCATCAAATTTTGTAATAGCGATTTTATCTACAAGTTCAGCTATTTTCAAACTATATTTTGTAACTTTATATATTCTACCAAAACTTATTCTCATTCTTTTTAAAATTTTATACTGGAGATATCTCATTCTAAAATAATCAATGTTAAGCGTATTATTTGAAAATATTGTATTATTGAATTGGTTTAATGCTAAATTTCTTCCCATAGTTCCTTTTTCTTTCAGTTGATCAAAAAGTTTTTGTTCTTGGGTTGAAACGCAGTTACATCTAAAATTGTCTCCCATATCCAAAAGAATTTTTTGAATTATTTCTCCTATCTCTTGAGAAATTTTTTTAATATCTTTATTTCCATCTGGCATATAAAAATTAAATATAATACCTATTGAAAGTCCAATAATTAAAATAGAAAACTCATTAAGGAATAGATTAAAATTCGAACTTTGCTCATTTATTAAATGGGTAGCCAAAACGACATTAACTAAAAATCCCTGTATGAGCTTAAATCTTATACATATTGGCATAAAGATTAAAATGAAAATTCCTAAATTAATATAATTATATCCTAGAAAATAAAAAAGTAAGCTTGAAATGATAAGTCCTATGGTTGTAGCAATAATCCTCTCTGAAGCTATTCTATAAGTTTCTTTTACTGTTCCTTGAATAGTAATTATAGCAACTATTCCTGCAGTTAGTGCATACTTAAGTCCAAAATATTCGGCTATAGCTATAGATATTACTGTGGCTATAGAAGTTTTTATAACTTTGTGATCAAAAAAATCAATATATTTCATAACAGTTTATTCCCCCTCTTTTCATGTATTATACACTATAGAACTAGAGAAATTCAAAAAAAAAAAATATTAATTATTCAAAATATCTACGTAGTCAGAAAAAATTCCATCGACACCAATAGACAACATTTCTGCTGCAATTTTTTTACAATTTACAGTGTATACAAAAACTTTAAAACCATGACTATGAAGTTTTTCAACAAGAGATTTTTCAGCTAAATCTAATCCTAGATTGATACTGCTGGCTTTAATTTCAGAGTTTATAAAGTATTGATCCATATTTAAAATATTTGTATCTGTTAATATTCCTAGCTTGTATTCAGGATATTTATTTTGAATTTCTTTTAAAAGTTCGTGGTCAAAAGAAGAGATGATTATATTTTTCTTTTCTGGAAATTTTTTCAAAATTTCTACAACACTGTCTTCCAATCCTTTTTTATCTGAGAGCAAAGCTTTCATTTCAACGTTTATAAGCATATCGTTTGGAAGCTGACTCATAAATTCTTCTAAAGTAGGAATAGTTTCTTCTGAATAATCTTCTTGAAATCTATTTTTAAGCTTGAATTTCTTCAATTCTTTTAAAGTGTAATTTTTCACATAACCTTTTCCATTTGTTGTAAGATTGTCTAGAAAAAAATCGTGAATAACAACTGGAACTCTATCTTTAGAAAGTTGAACATCGAACTCAATGGCCTTTGCACCGAGTTCTAAAGCTTTTTTTATTGAGGCTAAACTATTCTGAGGGCTATAACCTGAAGCACCTCTATGGGCAAATACGATCATAAAATACTCCTTGAATTTTTATTTTACTGATTAATCTGATGTTATCACAAAGAATGATTTAATTCAACATAAATTTCACTAGAATTGATATCTAAATCCAGTGTAATAATTTCTTGAAGCAGAAGGGTCGAAAACCATAGATTCTTCTTTAATAGCTACATTATCATAGTTGTTTCTATCAAATAGATTATTAACTCCTACATAAACATCTAAACCAGATTTAATAGCATAGTTGAGTGTAAGATTAGTTGTGATATTGCTGCCAGCTCTATAGTCATTAGCTCTATCTATGTAGTATTTATCCTTATAGTTAACTGATAAAATAGTGTTGAATTTATCTGTAAATTCATATCTGGCAGAAACATTGAAATTAATTTTTGGAGTGTAAGGAACTGCATTTCCAACTACACTTGCATCTGAAGATTCACTCACAATCTCAGAGTTTAAATAAGAGAAGTTTTGTGTAAAAGTAAGTTTGTCAAAATATTGTTCAGCACTTAATTCTACTCCCTTTCTCTCAGTTTTATCAAGATTAGAATAGTACCACTCTTTTCCATGAGTTACCTCTTCATAAAAAATCTCACCCTCAGTTCTAGTAAAGAATAGATTTGCACTTAAGAAAGAACCAAAAGCATAATCTTTAACTCCTATTTCAATACTTTGATTTTTTTCAGCATCTAAGTTATTAGTTTGATAATCTGTTCCATCCTTATCTTGAAATTCACTAGGAGATGGAGTTCTAAAACTTTTTTCAAATCTAGCATAAACATTTCCAGTATTTGAATATAGATAGTTAATAGACAACTCAAGAGCATCATTTTGCATAGATTTGTTAAAAGTGTCTCTTTGAAGACCAGAATCAACATAACCTCCATTTAGGAATCCAGGCTTTACACGATGGTAGTAATGAGTAAGTTTATCTATATGGAAAGTAGTCCACTCTCTTCTGAAACCTTGAACAAATTCAAAATTGTCCACAGTAGTTTTATTTAAAACAAAAGCTCCATGAGTAGTTTTTTCAGTATCGAGCTCATAAACCTTATACATGTCACTAAAGTTATCAAAACTTCTTTTACTCTCCTGTTTTTTAAAATCATATCCAGCTATAAGGTAGCTGTTAGGTTTATAAATATATTTTAAAGATGGAGTTATTTTTAATTTTTCTTCTGTGAAAGTTCCAATTGTATCAGCATAATAGTCTCTATAATCAATAAAATTAGGACTTATATTAATTAGACTCAAGTCTTTTTTAGCAGAGTTATTCATTGATTTTTGATAACTACCAAGTAAGTTAAATTTTAAAGAATCAGTTATATCTTTTTCGTAAACTCCCATAACTTCATTTCTGACAATGTGACTAGTGTCAAGAACATCTCCATTCTCATCTATTCCAGATTTATTTCCACTGTAATCTATTCCAGATTGAAATCTATCGTTTTTAATTTGTTCAGCTGTTAGCATCTGGGCAGTTTTAGATTTTTCATCAGCATATGAATATTTTAAAGTTATCCTATCTTTAGAAGTAATCTCATATTTTCCAGAGATATCAAAATTTTCTTTTTCATATTTTTCATCAGCTCTATGAGATTTTTTATCAGTACCAGAGTAGTTAACTTGAATACCTAAATCGCCAAATCCAGTTCCGGCACCCATGTTCCAATCTTTAGAGCTATAAGAACCTAATCTAGATCCAAGATTAAAAGATGTTTTTTTCTCAGAATTAAATTTTGTAATAATATTAACGACTCCTCCAGTTGCTCCATCTCCGTAAAGAACACCATTTCCTCCAGGAAGAATTTCAATCTTTTCAATATTTGAAATTGGAATAGTATTTAGAGGTATAGTCCCATGATTTATGTCTATAGGATTGATACTTACACTATCTATCATGATCTGCACAGTTGCTTTGGCATTGAGTCCACTTCCTCTCATGTCTATAATAGCTCCAAACTCATCTTCTCTCACTGTAACTAATGGAGAATCTCTCAAAATATCAGTAACATTAGAGTAATTTTTTTTTTGAATCTCTTCCTGTGTAATCACTTGAACATTCTTAGGAGTTTCTCTTAAAGTTGTCTCGTATCCAATAGTAGAGACAACAGTTTCCCCCAGCTTAATAAGAGAATTGTCTCCATAAGCTGCCGCTGTAATTATAAAACTTGCAAGTATAATTTTTGTTTTCAATTTAAGTTCCTCCCAGAGATATATAAAGTTGTTATTTAATAAAGTATTTTGAAATAAAAAACATTGTAGAAGATTAAATGAAAGCTAAAGAATCTTTTAAAGCTTCTTGACCATTGTTTGTCAAATGTAGCATTTTTATGTTATTTTTTTTACAAATTTCATTACAGGATTTAACCATTTTATGGCTAACTGTATTTACAAAAACAATACAACACTGACAGTTCTCAATTTTTTTCTTGAAGTTTGGGCACATTGTGTTAAAAATTTTACATTTGTGATTGACCTCATCCATTATTTTTTTGTATTCTTTTTCACATTTTTTTACTCCGCCAACAATAGCAATCATAAATACGACCTCCTAAAAAATTACTTTGTAAATCAAATTATTTTGTTAAAGTATATAATGGAAATAAAAATATGTCAATAAAAAGTTTGGAATGAAGATTCTATAGAGAGATTAAATAGCCAATTTAGAAAAGTATCTAAAAAAAAGAGAGCTACACGTAGCTCTCAAGAAATTTTCAATCTTATTATTTAACTGAATAAAGCTCCAAATATAAGTCCTAAACAACTTGTTACAAAAAGCATAGCTAAGAATTTAGCAGAAAACTTTAACCAAGTGATATAGCTTACACGAACTATAGCTAGTCCTCCCATTACTACAGCTGAAGCTGGAGTGATAAGATTCATAATTCCAGCAGCTGACTGGTAAGCATCAATAACTACACTTTTAGAAACTCCAGCAAAATCAGCTAAAGGTGCTAGGATTGGCATAGTTAAAGTAGCAAGTCCTGAAGTAGAAGGAATTAAAAGTCCCATAGGCATATAGAAAAGATAAGTTAAAAGGATAAAAGGTATTTTTCCTAATCCAATTAAATATGTTTCTCCTAAATTTAAAACAGTGGCAGTAATTCCAGCAGAGTTCATAACTATTGTAATTCCTCTAGAAACTCCAACAATTAAAGCAACTCCAAGCAGATCTCTAGCTCCAGCCATAAAAGATGAAAGTATTTCTTTTTCTTCCATTCCATAGATAAGACCGATTATAACAGCTGAAACTAAGAAAAGTATAGTCATCTCTCCAAACCACCAATCACCTAAAGGAACAATATTTCCTAAAAGCTTTCCAATTACTGGAATATTTTTTAATGCATTGGTAATATCCTCAAAAATTGTAATGTTGAATTTGTAAGCCCAAGGAATAACCCCTATTACCATAGTTAGGAAAGTTAAACAGAAAAGAGTTAAAACTGCTTTTCTTTTTCCATCAAATTCAATAATTTCTTCTTTTTTACTTAAATCTCCTACAAAATGATTTAAATCTTCTTCACGAGTATTGTAAACAAATGAATTTTTAGGATTAGCTTTAACTTTAGCAGCATATCTCATAAGCATCCAGCTTGCAAGTCCCACTTGAATAACAAGCATAGCCATTCTCAAGAAAATTCCATCTCCAATAGAAACTCCAGCAAATCCTGAAGCAACTCCTGTAGAAAAAGGATTTACTGTAGAATTTAAACAACCTATTCCAGAACCAAATAAAATAGTTCCCATGGTAGTAACAGTATCAAATCCAGCTATAAGCATAACAGGTGTTAAGATAGCATAAAAAGCAACTGTTTCTTCTGCCATTCCAAAAGTAGTTCCTCCTAAAGCAAAAATAGCCATAAGAATTGGAATTAAAAGTGTTTCTTTTCCTTTGAACTTTTTAATAACAGCTGCAATACCAGCATCAATAGCACCAGTTTTCATAACAACACCAAGAAATCCACCTATTATAAGTACAAATAAAGCGATATCTTGAGCATCGGCAAAACCTTGAATAGGTGCAGAGATAACTTCCCAAAGTCCTTGAGGATTAGGTTCTGCTACAGAGTAAGTTCCAGGTATTGGTTGCAATTTAGATGAAGTTGGATCAACATACTCATAAATCCCTGCAGGTACAATCCAACTGAGTATAGCCATAACTCCTATCAATGCATACAGTATTGTATATGCAGATGGCATTTTAAATTTTTTCTTCATAATTTCCCCCTAATTTAAATTTATAGATGCTAAGTTATAACTTATTTATTATCAAAAGTCAAATTTCACCAACATATATTTCGATATTTTAGTAATTCTTCTTTATTTCTATCAGTTTAGATGGTAAGATTATATTGATTGGGATTTTATATAAAAGGAGAGGGATATGGATATCAAAAAACAACTTATGAAAGAGTATGAAACTTTAAGACCTAAACTTATTAAAGCTATAGGAGACATAGTAGCAATTCCTAGTATTTTAGACGAAGAAGCCATTGAAACACCATTTGGAAAAGAGATTGATAGATGCTTAGATATGACTTTGGAACTTTGCAAAAGTTTAGGGTTTAAAACTTTTAAAGATTCTAAAGGTTATTATGGATATGCTGAAATAGGTGCAGGAGAAGAGATGGTTGGAATTTTAGGCCACTTAGATGTAGTTCCAGCTGGAGACTTAGAAAAATGGAATAGTGATCCTTTTAAAATGATTGAAAAAGATGG
>JBOFFH010000005.1:0-39236 GCA_051648485.1 Fusobacteriaceae bacterium | reverse complement strand
TTTTTATCCAGCAAATGGAAGAAATTATTATTTAGGAATGAAGTATAATTTTTAAAATAAATTCAACAAAAGAGAGGTGATCGATGATCACCTCTCAAATTATTATTTTAATCTATTTTCTATTTGTTCTTTTACTTCTTTCATAAGTTCTTCTATCGAGTAATTTGTAGGAGATATTGCATCTAAAATTTCCACTTCCATTTTACCATTTGAAGGAAAAGATTTTCCAAAAGGCATAAGGTCGTAGGCACCTTTAACAACAAAGGGAACCACAGGAATATTCAGTTCTTTTGATAAAATTGCAAAACTCTTTTTAAACTCTTGAAGCTCTCCATCTCTAGTTCTAGCTCCTTCTGGGAAAATAACTATGTTATTACCATTCTTTAGAGCATTTGCTGAAATTTTTAAACTTTCTTTGATATTTCTATTCATATCTATTGTTATGATGTTAGAATGATCAGCCATTAATTTTTTCAATTTAGAGTTAAAGTGGATGGATACTCCTAAATAATAAGTTTTTTTAAGAACTTCTCCATTTAAAAGTTGAGCAAAAGCAAAAGCATCTATCATACTTTGGTGATTTCCTACGAAAATGACAGGTGAATTAGGGATTTTTTCCACACCTTTTTTGTTAAGTTTGATATATAATGAAAAGAAAGGTTTTAAAAAAATCAATCCCATAAACTTTCCAAAATTGATAGATTTAGGCATAGTGTAGTTTACTGGAGAATCAAAAATCTTTTTCCAATTGACATCTCCAACTTTAAAAGTTCCACCTTTTTCTTTTATCAAATCAGCTAGTTCTTTCATAATTTTATGATGAGCCAATTCCTCTTCTGAAACCTCTACTCCAAAAGTAGTTTCAATATATGAAATAAGTTCAACATTATCTAGTGAATCCATTCCTAAATCTATTTCGATATGAGATTCAGGAGTTATCTCTGTATCTTCATGAAGAGTTTTTATGTATGCCGACAACTTTTGGAATTCCTCTGTTTCAATATAGTCACTAGCAACCACCTTTTTTTCTTTAACCACTTCAGTTTCAATATCTTCCACAATAAGAGCGTTTAGTTTGAATCTTTGAAGCTTTCCAAGTCTTGTTTTAGGAAGTTCGGTAGAAATGATTTTAGTTTCTAATATTTTTCTGTATTTAGGAGCTGTTATATTATATTTGTCAATTATTTGCCATTTAAGCTCTTCTTTAATGTTGGCTATTCCATTTGTTTTTGCTAAATCAAAATCAGGATATATAAGGGCCAATAAATGGTTTTTATATTCTACAACTGCAATTTCTTTTATAAGATTAGAACCTTTTATAAGTTCAACTTCAATATCACTAGGATTTATATTCTTACCATTTGAAAGAACAATCATCTCTTTTTTTCTACCTGTTATAGTCAAATGCTTTCCATCGAAATAACCTAAATCCCCAGTGTTGAACCAGCCATCGACTATAGCTTGGGCTGTAGCCTCGGGTTTGTTATAGTAACCCTTCATCACATTATTACCTTTTACGAGAATTTCACCGTCATCTGCAATTTTTACTTCTACTCCAGGGATTGGGAATCCAACAGTTCCAGCTTTAATATCATCAGGGTGATTAAAAGAGATTAGAGGTGAAGTTTCTGTAAGACCATACCCTTCAAGCATTAAAAATCCCATATTGGTAAAATCTCTCATAATTTGAGGGTCTAATTTAGCTCCACCTGAAGCTAAAAGTTTCATGTGGCCACCAAATGCGGTATGAATTTTTTTGAAAACTTTTTTACTGATTGCAGGATTTTTAAGCTTCTCACAAATTTTGAAAAGAGTATGAGCAACTTTACTAGAATTTATTTTACTCATAATTCCTTTATGAAACATTTCCCAAAGTCTAGGTACTCCCATAACTACAGTTATTTTGTATTTTTGCATAGCTGTTTTAATAGCATCTGAAGAAAGTTCTTTGAGAATTACAACTAAACCTCCAAGATATAGTGGTGCAAGAATATTTGAAACTAAAGTAAGTATATGATGCATAGGAAGTATAGCTAAAATTTTATCTTCAGGTTGAATAAGTTTTAACTCTTCTAAAGCAGTCATATTACTCATTATATTTTTAAAAGTTAGCATAACTCCTTTAGGGTCTCCAGTAGTTCCTGAAGTATAAAGTATAACTACAACTTTATCATTTTCAGGAAACTCAATACCTTTAACTTCAAATTTAGATTCTTTAGTAAAAATAACTTCATCTAAATTGATTATTTGGACAGAAGAATCTGCTAACTCTTTAGCTTTTAAAGCAGCTTCTAAATTAAGTGAAGAAGTGAAAATATATTTAGGATTGCTATCTTTTAAGACATAAGCAACTTGCTCAGGAGTATACCCACCATCTATATTGACAGAGATTCCATTCTTGTCCCAAATTCCAAAAAATGCAAAAATAAACTCGGGTCTATTTTCACTAAAGATAACAACTCTATCATCTTTTTCAATATTTAAAAGGTTTCCTAAATGCTTTGCAGAAATTATAAGATCCTTATAACTGTATTCGATATCATCATAAATTAAGCTTGTTTTATTTCTATTGTATAAAAAATATTCCATTAAATTCCTCCCTCTTTTTTTTTAATTATACCATATTTTAGGAGAATAACAACTTTTTCAAAGTGAATAACAGTCTATTCATTTTTTAAAAAACGGGTGTAATTGATAATGCTTGAAAAAAACAATTAAATATGATATTCTAGTTTTGAATAAAAAACAATTGTAATTTGAAGGGGTGTAATATGGATTTTCTAAAAAATCACAATAAAACAGGAATAATTTATGACGGGGAAAACATAAGTTATAAAGAGTTAATAGGTTTTTCTAAAACTTATGCTTCTATGATCGAAATGGAAAAAGATGATAAAGCTGTAATATATATGGAAAATAGACCAGAGTATTTTTATGCATTTTTAGGAATTTGGGACAAAAAAGGGGTATCTGTGTGCTTGGATTCAAGTTTTGATGCCGCTGAGCTGGAGTACTACTTTAAGGATTGTTTACCTAAATATATATTTACTTCTGAGAAAAACTTTTTGAATGCTAAAATAGCTGTAGATAAATTAGAATTAAAAACTGAAATAATAGTTGTCGAAAACATAAAAAATACATATATAGGAGATAACTGGGTATTACAGTCTCCAGAAAAAGAAGATTTTGCACTTATGCTTTATACTTCAGGAACAACAGGAGACCCTAAAGGGGTTATGTTAACTTTTGACAATGTTCTTGTAAACATTGAAGGATTAGATCTATATAATATGTATGATGAAAAAGATGTAGTATTAGCTCTTTTACCGATGCATCATATATTTCCACTTTTAGGTTCAGCTATAATTCCACTTAGAAAAGGTTGTACTATAGTATTTTTAAAAGAGCTTTCAGCTGAAGCTATGCTGAGTGCTTTTCAAACTTATAAAGTAACTATTATGCTTGGAGTACCAAGGATATGGGAAGGATTGCATAAAAAAATAATGGCTAAAATAAATGCTTCACCAGTGACAAAAGCAGTATTCAAACTTGCTAAACTTGTTAATAAAAAAGAATTTAGCAAAAAAATATTTAAAAAAGTTCATGATAACTTTGGTGGAAATATAAAGTTTTTTGTTTCGGGAGGGGCTAAGCTTAATTCAGAAGTGGCACAAGATTTTTTAACTTTAGGAATAGATGTGTGTGAAGGTTATGGTCTTACAGAAACAGCTCCAATGATAGCATTTACTCCAAAAGGTGAAGTAATGCCAGGTTCAGCAGGAAAAATAATGAAAGATGTAGAAGTGAAAATAGCTGAAGATGGTGAAATATTAAGTCGTGGAAGAAACCTTATGATAGGTTACTATAATAAGCCAGAAGCTACTGCTGAAGCTATAATTGATGGCTGGTTTCATACTGGAGATTTAGGAGAAGTAATAGGAAATAATGTGTTTGTTACGGGTAGAAAGAAAGAGATGATAGTTCTTTCTAACGGTAAAAATATAAATCCGATTGAAATTGAGATGTGGCTTACTTCTAATTCAGATTTGATTGCAGAAATAGCAGTTATAGAATATGAGGAAAAATTAACAGCAGTTATTTTTCCAAATTTTCAAAAAGTTCAAGAAGATATAGTAACAAATTTAACTGAAACTTTAAAGTGGGGGGTTATAGATAAATATAACAATAAGGCTCCAGCTTATAAAAAAATTCTAGAAGTAAGAGTTTTAAAAGATGAGCTTCCTAAAACAAAACTTGGAAAAATCCGTAGATTTATGCTAGCAGATTTATTAAAAGGACAAACTGAAGAAAAAATAAGCTATACAGAGCCTAATTATCGGGAATATCGAGAGTTAAAAGAGTATTTGGAAAAATTAAAAGGTAAAAAAATAATAGGAACAGCTCATTTTGAGTTAGATTTAGGATTAGATTCTTTGGACATAACAGAATTTTTAGCTTATTTACAAAGTAGTTTTGGGATAAAAACAAAGCAAAGTCTTTTGCTAGATTATCCAACTGTAGAAAAATTAGCTGAGTATCTGAGAGATAACAGTACAGATGAAAAAACAGAAGAAGTAGATTGGAAGAGCGAATTAAATTTGGTAGAAAATGTAGAAATTAAAACCAATATTGTGGGAAGAATAATTAAAGTTTTAATGAAACCAATGTTTACATTTTATATAAAACAAAGAGTGACTGGAAAAGAAAATTTACTATCGACTCCTACACTTTATGTTGGAAATCATCAAAGTTTTATGGATGCTCCTTTATTTAATAATATGGTTCCTAATAGGTTATTCAAAAAAATCTATTACGTGGCTAAAGTAAAACATTTTGATACAGGCATCAAAAGAATTTTGGCAGATAATTGTAATATAATAATTATGGATATAAATAAAAATGTAGGGGAAACTTTAAAAAATGCAGCAGCAGTTTTAAAGTCAGGTGGAAGTATAGTTATTTTTCCTGAAGGAGCTAGGACTAGAGATGGAAAAATTAATGAATTTAAAAAATCTTTTGGAATCGTAGCTAAAGAGCTAAATATACCGGTAGTTCCTTTTGGAATAAAAGGAGCCTATAATCTTTATTCATCTAAAGATAAATTCCCCAAATCAGGGACAGTGGAGACAAAAATATTTCCAGCAATTAGAGTTGAAAATTTAACAGCAGAAGAAATTGTTATAAAATCTAAAGAAACCATAAAGGAATGGGTTGAAAACTAAAATAAATAAAAATGAAGGGGGGTTCTGAATTAGAATTGAAACCCCTTTTTTCTATTCTTTAATTAGACAATAAACTAAGTTTTATGTTATAATACTTTGAAAAATTATATTTTTTATCAGAGAGGAGAAAGATGGAAAAAATTTATGAAATAGTCAGTAAAAAATTAAATCTTAAATTAGACCAAATAATAAAAACAATAGACCTTTTAGATGAGGGAGCTACTATTCCTTTTATATCTCGTTATAGAAAAGAGGTTACAGAGAGTCTAGACGAGGTCCAAATAGAAAATATTTACACAGAGATAACTTACCTAAGAAACTTAGAAAAGAGAAAAGAGGAAGTTATTCGTCTTATAGAAGAACAGGGAAAACTAACAGAGGAACTTAAAAAAATAATATTAGTTTCACAAAAACTTCAAGAGGTAGAAGATTTATATTTTCCATATAGAAAAAAAAGAAAAACAAAAGCTGATATAGCTAAAGAAAAAGGATTAGAACCACTGAGTGATTCACTATTAAAATGTAAAGATTTAGAGGAATTAGCTGAAGTGGCTAAAAATTATTTAAATGAAGAAGTTTTAACTGTAGAAGAGGCAATTGAAGGAGCTAAACTTATTTTAGCAGAAAAAATTTCTGAAACTCCAGAGTACCGTGAAAGAATAAGAGAAGAAATGTTGAAATTAGGAATTATCACTGCTAAGGAAACTAAAAAAGCAAAAGAATTGGATGAGAAAAAAGTATATACTGATTATTACGTGTATACAGAGCCAGTAAACAAAATACCTTCTCACAGAATAATGGCACTTAATCGTGGAGAGAAAGAAGAAATTTTAAATGTTTCTATAAGTTTTGAAAATGATAAACTTTTAAAAACTATAGATTATTTGAATAATAAATTCTTCGAACTAAAAGAATTAAAAGAGATAAAAATTGATATAATAAAAGATTCATTAGAGCGTTTAATTTTCCCTTCTATAGAAAGAGAAGTTAGAAATATTTTAACTGAAAAATCTGGAATAGAGGCTATAGGAGTATTTAGACTGAATTTGAAAAATCTTTTGATGCAACCACCACTTGAAAATATGGCTGTAATGGCATTAGATCCAGGATATAGAACAGGATGCAAAGTGGCATTAATAGATAAAGAAGGTTTTTATAGAGCTAATGATGTCTTCTTTTTAGTTGAAGCTATGCATTCACCTAATCAGTTAGAAGGTGCTAAAAAAAGAATGATAAAATATATAGTTGAATATGGAATAGATATTATTGCTATAGGAAATGGAACTGCATCTAGAGAAACAGAGTCTTTTGTGGCTGGAGTTTTAAAAGAAGTAAAAAAAGATGTTAAATATCTTATAGTAAATGAAGCGGGAGCTTCAATTTATTCAGCTTCTAAAATAGCAGGAGAAGAGTTTCCAGATTTAGACGTAACAGTTCGTGGAGCAATCTCTATTGGAAGAAGGATACAAGATCCTATGTCAGAGTTTGTTAAAATCGATCCTAAATCTATAGGAATAGGTATGTATCAGCATGATGTAAATCAAAAAAAATTAGAAGAATCATTGGATTCTACAATTGAAAATGTTGTAAATAGTATAGGAGTAAATGTAAATACTGCTTCTTGGGCACTTTTATCTCATGTTTCAGGAATAAAAAAAAATATAGCTAAAAATATGGTAGATTATAGAAAAGAAAATGGAGATTTTAAAGAGAGAAAAAGTCTTTTAAAAGTAAAGGGGCTTGGAGCTAAAGCATACGAGCAAATGGCAGGATTTTTAGTTATACCTCATGGAACAAAACCATTAGATGCAACAATAATTCACCCTGAATCTTACTATATAGCTGAAGAAATACTTAAAGAATCAGGTTCAAGTTTAAAAGAATACAAAGATAACATTGAAGTTTCTAGAGAAAAACTTAAAACATTCAAAGTTGAAAATTTTGTAGAAACTGCAGGTTATGGATTAGAAACTGTAAAAGACATTTACTCAGCTTTAACAAGAGATAGAAGAGACCCAAGAGAAAATTTTGATAAACCACTTTTAAAATCAGATGTTTTAAAAATAGAAGATTTAAAAGCAGGAATGGAAATAGAAGGGACAGTCAGAAATGTATTGAATTTTGGAGCATTTGTGGATATTGGATTAAAAAATGATGCATTACTCCATATTTCAGAAATTGCAGATAAATTTGTAAGTGATCCTACAAAAGAACTTTCAGTGGGTCAAATAATTAAAGTAAAAATAAAAGATGTAGATACGCAAAGACAAAGGGTAGGCCTAACTAGAAAAGGGAGCTAAAAATGAAATTTAAAAAAGATTCTCTTATTTTTAAAATTTTATTATATAATAACTTAGCAATAATAATAACAGCTCTTTCAGTAGGTATATTTTTAATGTTTGTAATGGTAAATTATGAAGAAAGAACTTTAAGAACTTCTTTTGAAGAAAAAAATGAAATGCTGAGCAAAACTTATATTTCTTATATTTTAAATCTAAATAAAACCATATTTCAAAAATCTTCAGATTTAAATTATTCTGAAATGATCAAAAATGAGAGAAACTCTAAAGAAAAATATGAAAAAATAGCCAACAGAATAAGAGGTGAGCTCATAAAATATGATTTAGGAGTTTTTTATAGCTCATCCTTAGCTTTGATAGCTGAAAATGGTGATATTTTAGCTGAATCTACAGATGAACGAAACAGGGTAGAACTGAGCCTTTTAAAAAACAAAAATTTTGAAAAATTATTTTTGCATAAAAGATTAGAAAACAAACATTACTATTTAGACATTATAAATGGAAAAAACTATCTAAGAATATATTTTCCAATTTATTATTCAGGAGAAAAATACTATATAATTACGACAATCCCGGTAAGTTATCAATTTATTAACGAAATCAAAAAATTCATATCCTCTGATATCGAAGACAAAATTTTTGTTATAGCAAATGGAAACTATTACGCAGGAGATTTTAGTTATGCTTCTCAAAATAGTATTTTAAATTCAGAAACAGATGAAAAACTTCAAAAGACTTTGGATAAATATTACTATACAGAAAAAAAAATAGATGGTTTTAATTATTATATAGGATTTTATAAAATTAGTGGTTATAGTGACGGTTATAAAGGACTCATAGGAATAGCAGTCTCCAAAGAAGAGTTTTTAAACAGAAAAAAAAATATGATAGTTTCAATAACTGTGATAATGATTTTACTTTGTATAGTTGCCACTACAATTTTTAGAAATTTCTTTTTAAAGCTTCTTCATCCTTTGATAAAGTTAACAGAAATTTCTAAAGAAATAAGTGAAGGAAATTATAATTGTAGTTTAGAAATATCACGAAAAGAATTAGGAGAGGTAAAACAATTGAGTAATTCCTTTAAAGGAATGCTAAAAGAGATTCGTAAAAGTAATGAAAAAATGAAAAAACAAAACCTAAAACTTAAAGAAAATATTTTAAGAATGGAAGCCATAGAGAGGCTTCTTATGGGACTACATATAGAATCAGATATGAATTTAGCTGTAAATACTCTTCTTTCGGCCTTTACTTCAGAAATGGGTTTAGGTTACAGTAGGGCAATGTATTTTAGGTACAGCAGAGAAGGAGATTGTCTTTTAGGAGAAGGATCTTCGGTAAATAATAATTTATACTCTAATAAAAAAGAGCTTTTAGAAAAAGTTTTTGAATTTCAATATTTAGAATTAGATACATTGATAAGATCTATAAAAATTCCATATAAAAATAATAATTTAATATCTAGAACTTTAAAAAATAGAAAAGTAATTTTTTATAATTATAAAGGCTATAAATATAATTTAGGAAATGACTTGTTTAAAAGTTTAGGAATCAATAATTTTATGATAATACCTATATACAGTGTTGATAGAAACTATGGTTGTATAGTTTTAGATTATTTTGGAAAAGATAAAAAGATAACTTATGAAGAATATGAACTTATAAGTCTTTTAACTATGAATATATCGATAAGAATTCAAAACAAAACCTTGGAAGAGGAAAAAATTGATAGTGAAAGAGAACATACAATTACAAAATTGACAGAAAGATTTTTAAAAAATAGAGACAATTCTCTGGATAAAACTATGGATATAATTCAAAAATATAAAAATGGAAAAAGAGATTTGTTGCAGGAAGTTTTAGAACTTGAAACTATAGTTTTAGATATAAGAAAAGAAAATACAATTTTAAAAGAGTATTCAAATTTAGAAAAAGAAAATTTTGAACTTTTAGATATAGAAACAATTTTTAACGAAATTATAGAAGAAAAGAATGAAAGTTCAATAGAAGCAGGAGTTTTCTTATCATTATTCATAAATTACACTGGAAAAATTTATGGAAATAAAAAAGTTTTGAAAAAAGCTTTTATAGAACTTATGAGAAACTCTTATTACGCTGTTTTGAAAAATGGAAGTAGTGATAAAAAAATAAATGTTATAGTATCTAGAGATAAAAAGATAGATAAAATAAGAATAGATATAATTGATAATGGAATAGGAATGACTCCTGAACAATTAGAAAAAATATATGAACCTTTCTCTGATTTTGAAGGAGGAAAACCAGGATTAGGACTGTCTTTGGTTTATAGGGTAATAAAAGAACATCATGGGGTAATAAAATTTAGTTCGAAAGAGAATGAAGGAACAAACGTAAAAATAACTTTAAATGCATACAAGGAGGAAATATAAAATGTTAGAGAAAAAAGATTATGGTGTTACACTAAATCTTCCAAAAACAAGTTTTCAAATGAAGGCTGGTTTACCTGTAAAAGAACCGGTTCTTTTAAAAAGATGGGAAGAAAATAAAATATACGAAAAGGGATTAAAAGAGGGACAAAAAGATTTTATCCTTCATGATGGACCTCCGTATGCCAATGGAAATATCCATATAGGACATTCATTGAATAAAATTCTTAAGGATATAGTTTTAAAACATAAAAGACTTATGGGTTACAATGCACCATATATTCCAGGTTGGGATACTCATGGATTACCAATAGAATTAAAGGTAAGTGAGGAACTTGGTGAAAAAATGAAAACGATGTCTCAAGAAGAAATTCGTAATCATTGTGCAGTTTATGCTAAAAAATGGGTAAATATCCAAAAAGAACAGTTTAAAAGATTGGGAATTTTAGGAGAATGGAATAATCCTTACTTAACTCTTTTACCAGAGTATGAAGCTAAGCAATTAGAAGTTTTTGGTGAACTTTATGCCAATGGATATATTTTTAAAGGATTAAAGCCAATTTATTGGTCTCCAGTTACAGAAACAGCTTTAGCTGAAGCAGAAATAGAATATAAAAATCATACATCTACTTCAATTTATGTAAAAATGGAAGGAAACCAAGATTTAGCCGATAAATTAGGATTAGATTCAGCACATTTAGTAATTTGGACAACAACACCTTGGACTCTTCCAGCAAATGTAGGAATATGTTTGAATGCAGAGTTTATTTATGGAGTGTACAAAACTTCAGTAGGAAATCTAATTTTAGCTAAGGATTTAGCAGATAAAGCTTTCTCTGAAATAGGAATAGAAGATTATGAATTGATAAAAGAGTTTGATGGGAATTTCTTAGAATTATTGACATACAAGCATCCATTCTTAGAAAGAACGGGAACAATTATTTTAGGAGATCATGTAACTTTAGGAGCTGGAACAGGAGCTGTTCATACAGCACCAGGACATGGACAAGAAGATTATGTGGCAGGAACAAGATACAAACTTCCAGTTATATCTCCAGTAAATAACAAAGGGGTTATGACAGAGGAAGCTGGAAAATATGCAGGTCTTTTTTATGCTAAAGCTAACAAGTTTATATGCGCAGATTTAACAGAGAGTGGGCACATATTGAAAGAAGCTAAAATAGAACATTCATTCCCTCACGATTGGAGATCTAAAACTCCGGTTATATTCCGTGCAACAGAGCAATGGTTTGTAAGAGCTGAAGGATCAGACTTGAGAGAAAAAGCTTTAAGAGCTTTAGATAATATTGAGTTTATTCCAGCTTGGGGAAAAAATAGAATAGGAACAATGCTAGAAAGTAGACCTGACTGGTGTATTTCTCGTCAAAGAACTTGGGGAGTTCCAATTCCTGTGTTTTATAACGAGCAAACGGGAGCTGAAATTTTCAACAAAGAAATTTTAGCAAAAGTAATAGAAAAAGTGAAAATAGAAGGAACTAATGCTTGGTTAAAATACTCAGCTGAGGAACTAATCGGAGAGGAACTTCTTGAGAAATATAATTTGAAAGGTGTGGAACTAAGAAAAGAAACAAACATAATGGATGTTTGGTTTGATTCGGGAGTTTCTCATAGAGCAGTTTTAGAGACAAGAGGACTAAGAAGACCAGCTGATCTATATTTAGAAGGTTCAGATCAACATAGAGGATGGTTCCAAACATCTCTTTTAACATCTATTGGTTCAACGAATGACGCTCCATTTAAAACACTTTTAACTCATGGATTTGTAAATGATGGAAATGGAAAGAAAATGTCTAAATCTGTAGGAAACGTAGTTTCACCAGATGATATAATAAAAGTTTACGGAGCAGATATTTTAAGACTTTGGTGTGCTTCAGTAGATTACAGTGAGGATGTAAAAATTTCTGACAATATAATAAAGCAAACATCTGAATCATACAGAAGAGTTCGTAATACAGCTAGATATATTTTAGGAAATACAGTGGATTTCAATCCAGCAACAGACTCAGTAAAATATTCAGATATGATGGAAGTTGACAGATGGGCTCTGAATAAATTAGAAATTTTAAAGAGAAAAGTTACAGAGTCATACAATAAATATGAGTTCTATAACTTGTTCCAAGAGATTAACTACTTTGCAGGAATAGATATGTCAGCATTCTACTTAGATATAATAAAGGATAGATTATATGCTGAAAAAACAGATTCAGTTGAGCGTAGATCAGCACAAACAGTTATGAGTGAGATTCTAATAACTTTAACTAAGATGATAGCACCTGTACTTTCTTTCACAGCTGAAGAAATTTGGGATAATCTACCAGAAGTTATGAAGGATTCTGAATCGGTTCTTTTAACTAAGTGGTACACTGAAAATGATGAGTGGTTAGATTCATCGTTAGATGCTAGATGGTCTGAAATAATAAAAATAAGAAAAGATAGTAATAGAGTTTTAGAAAAAGCTAGACAAGGTGAAAATAGGATAATAGGAAACTCTTTAGATGCAAAACTAATTATAGCAACTAAAGATGAGAATTTAGCTAAATTCTTGAATGAAAATAAAGAGTTAATAGAGTTATCTACTTTAGTTTCACAGCTAGAAATAGTAACTTCTGAAGATGAAACATTCGTTTCGGGAGAAGAGTTACCAGCTCTATTTGTAAAAGTTGTTCATGCTGATGGAATGAAATGTGAAAGATGTTGGAAATACTCAACAGAATTAGGAAACAATTCTGAGCATCCAACACTTTGCCCAAGATGTTCTGTAGTTATGGCTAACTAGGAGAAACTATGTACTATTTAATTATGATAGGCTCACTGCTGTTTTTAGATCAAATTACAAAATATTTAACAGTAGAAAATTTTTATTATGGAGAAACTCTTTCTGTTTTTGAAGGGTTTTTCCATCTAACTTATGTGAAAAATATGGGAATAGCTTTTGGAATGTTTCAGGAAAGTACTAGAATTATCGCTATTTTAACAGTAATAGCAGTTTTAGGTATAACTTTTTACATGATGAAAGAGTTGAAAAAAGCCCCTAAGCTAGAGAAAATAGCTTATGCAATTATTTTAGCAGGAGCCTTAGGAAATATGATAGACCGTATTACTAGAGGCTTTGTTGTGGATATGATAGATTTTAAATTTATTTGGACTTATGTTTTTAATTTAGCAGATGTGTGGATAAATATAGGAGTGTTTTTATTATTAGTAGATTATTTTATTAGGAGGAAGCAAAAATGACTTTTCAGGAAATGATATTTTCTTTGCAACAGTATTGGAGTTCAAAGGGATGTATAATAGGAAATCCTTATGATATAGAGACTGGTGCGGGAACATTTAATCCAAATACATTTCTGATGTCTCTTGGTCCAGAGCCTTGGAATGTAGCTTATGTAGAGCCGTCTAGAAGACCAAAAGATGGAAGATATGGAGAAAATCCAAACAGAGTTTATCAGCACCATCAATTTCAAGTTATAATGAAACCATCACCAGCTAATATTCAAGAGCTTTATCTAGAAAGTTTAAAAGTTTTAGGAATAGACGTAAAAAAACATGACATCAGATTTGTTGAAGATGACTGGGAATCACCAACTTTAGGAGCTTGGGGATTAGGTTGGGAAGTATGGTTAGATGGAATGGAAGTAACTCAGTTTACATATTTCCAACAAGTTGGAGGAATTGAATTAGAAATAATTCCGGTAGAGATAACTTATGGATTAGAAAGACTTGCACTATACATTCAGAACAAAGAAAGTGTATATGACTTAGAATGGGCACCAGGAATAAAATATGGAGAAATGAGATATCAGTATGAGTATGAAAATTCAAAATACTCTTTTGAAATTGCAGATCTACCTCGTCATTTTGATTGGTTTGACCAGTATGAGAAAGAAGCTATTTTAGCATTAGACAATGGATTGGTATTTCCAGGTTATGACTATGTACTGAAATGTTCTCATGTATTCAATGTTTTAGATTCAAGAGGGGCAATTTCGACAACAGAGAGAATGTCTTACATATTAAGAGTTAGAAACTTAGCTAAGAGATGTGCTGAAGTGTTTGTTCAAAATAGAGCAGATTTAGGATATCCTCTTTTAAAAAAATAAAGAATAAAGGGTGAATAAGATGAGATTGCTTTTTGAAATAGGAATGGAAGAGTTACCAGCTAGATTTTTATTACCAGCTTTAGCTGAACTTAAGAATATTTTAGAAAAAAAATTCAATGAAAATAGAATAAAAATCATGAATATAAAAACAGATGGAACGCCAAGAAGACTTGTAGTGACTGTAGAAGGTATAGCAGAGATTCAAGAAAATTTGAATCTTTTAAATATGGGACCAGCTAAAAATGTAGCTTTTGGTGCAGACGGTGAAATATCTCGTGCTGGGCTAGGATTTTTGAAATCTCAAGGAACTGATACATCTAACTTTGAAATGGTAGAAACTCCAAAGGGAGAATATATAGCTGTTAGAAAATTTGTAGAGGGAAGACCTACAACAGAAATGATTTCTGATATGTTAAAAGAATCTGTACTCGAAATAACTTTTCCAAGATCTATGAAATGGTCAGATAAGAAAATGCGTTTTGCAAGACCTATTCAGTGGTTTTTAGCAATTTTAGATGATACAGTTGTAGATTTCGAAATTGAAGGAATAAAAAGTGGAAGAAACAGCAGAGGGCACAGATTCTTTGGAGAAAACTTCACAGCAAATACTATAGATGAGTATTTTATAAAATTAAGAGAAAATAATGTAATTGTAAATATTGAAGAAAGAAAAAATCTAATTAAAAAACTTATAGAAGAAAAATGTACAACTGAAGGAGAGTATGCTCATATAGAGCCAGAATTACTAGAAGAGGTTACAAATTTGGTAGAATACCCATATCCAATAGTAGGAACATTTAATTCTGAGTTTTTAGAAGTTCCTCAAGAGGTACTTATAATCACAATGCAAGTGCATCAAAGATATTTTCCAATTCTAAATAGAGATGGGAAATTGCAGTCTAAATTCGTAGTTGTTCGTAACGGAATAGAGGACTCTGAGCATGTAAGAAAAGGAAACGAGAAAGTGCTATCAGCAAGACTTGCTGATGCCAGATTCTTCTATAATGAGGATTTGAAAAATCCTTTGATTAACAATATTGAAAAATTGAAAACAGTAGTTTATCAAAAAGATTTAGGAACTATCTACAACAAAATAGAGCGTTCAAAAGAGATAGCACTAGAACTAATAAAAGCTTTAAATCTATCTGATAGAAAAGATGATATACTTAGAACTGTTGAGCTTTCAAAAGCAGATTTAGTTTCTAATATGATAGGAGAAAAAGAGTTTACAAAACTTCAAGGATTTATGGGTGAAGAATATGCCCTGAAATTTGGAGAAAAAAGTTCAGTGGCTCTTGGAATAAAAGAACATTACTATCCAAGATTTACAGGTGATGTTTGTCCAACAGCAGCAGAAGGAATTGTAACAGCTTTAGCTGATAGATTTGACACGTTAGTAGGATGTTTTGCTGTTGGACTAATACCAACTGGTTCTAAAGATCCATTTGCTTTAAGACGAGCTGCTTTAGGAATTGTAAATATTATACTGAACTCAAATCTCGAGTTTTCAATCTCTGATATAGTAAAAACAACTCTTGAAATATTAGATGAGAAAAAATTACTGAAAAAAGATATTGAAACTATTTATAATGATCTTATGGAGTTCTTTGTTCAAAGAGTGAGCAACCTATTCCAAGACTTAGGATATAGAAAAGATATAATCGCTGCAGTATTAGATAGCAACAACGAGTCTGTAATGGAAGCTCGTAAAAAAGTAGAAGCACTTCAAAAATTGAGTGAGCACTCTGATTTTGAAAAATTCATAACAGTTTTGAAAAGAGTTGGAAACATAGCAAAAGAGAGTCAAGCATTGAATATAGATGAAACTCTGTTTGTTGTTCCTGTAGAGAAAGAAATCTTTAAGTTTACAACAGAATTCGAATCTTCTATAGAAGCTATGCTAGGTGAGAAAAAATTCGAAACTTATTTAGAATCAATAGTAGCATCAGTAACTTTAGTAGATAGATATTTCTCTGAAGTTATGATAATGGATAAAGATGAAGCTGTAAAAAATAACAGATTGGCACAAGTTGGAATTTTGGATCAACTATTCAATAAAGTTGCTAATATTAAATTAGTAGAAAATATTTAATTAATCAAAAAGAGAGAGGGTATACCAGAAATGGGAACCCTCTTTCCTATATATAGGAGGAAATATGAGATTTCTAGGGGTAATACCAGCAAGATATGCTTCTACAAGATTAGAGGCCAAACCTTTAAAGGACATAGAAGGACATTCGATGATAGAGTGGGTATATAAAAGAACTTTAAAATCCAATTTAGACAAAGTTGTGGTAGCTACAGATGATATAAGAATAAAGGAAGAAGTGGAAAGATTTGGTGGAGTTGCTGTAATGACTTCAGAAAATCATTTGAATGGTACAAGTAGAATAGCTGAAGTTTGTGAAAAGATATCAGATTATGATGTGATAATAAATATTCAGGGAGATGAACCGTTAATAGAACCAGAGATGATAAATTCTTTAATAAATGCATTTAAAGAGGAAAAAGAACTGGTAATGGGAACTTTAAAACATAGACTCGACTCTATGGAAGACATAGAAAATCCAAATGTGGTAAAAGTAGTTACAGATAAAAAAGATTATGCACTTTATTTTTCAAGAAGTGTAGTTCCTTATCCAAGAAATTTGAATAAAGAAAACTATTTTAAGCATGTAGGGATTTATGGTTATAAAAAAGAATTTGTAAAGATGTATTCAGAGATGGAACCTACAAATTTAGAAATTTCAGAATCTTTAGAACAATTGAGGGTCTTAGAAAATGGATATAAAATAAAAGTTTTAGAAACTCATCATAGTATTGTTGGTGTGGACACACAAGAGGATTTAGAAAAAGTAAGAAAATATATAAAAGAGAAAAAAATAAAATTATAAATAAAGCTAAAAGTGGATAGGGGGAGATAGTTTGAAAAAATTAAAAGTATTAATTGTTTTGTTGCTAATATTTTTGTTAGGATGTAACAATTTAAATAAACATAAAACACCTGAAGAAGTTGTAAATAGTTGCTATATAGGAATGGGTTACACAGAGTTAACGTATAAATTAGGAAAAGATTTTACTTATTTTGAAAATGTAAAAGATGTGGTTGGAGTTAGAAATATTAACAACTGTGATGAAAAAAAAGTTTTAGAACTTTATAAAAATGCTGAAACAAAAGGCTATGGAGACAACTCTCCTTACTGGCGTTGGAGTGTTATATTTACAGAAAAACAGTTGGAAACTCTTTTGTGGAAAAATTTAATTTCAGTAAAAAAATCTAGACCTTCCAATGTTTATTTATATAAAAATAAAAAATGGGTGCTAGAAAAAGAGATAGAAAAATTTCCATTAGGAACTTTAAAAGATATAAAAGTTATAAAAAGAGGCGACTCTACAATAGTTATGGACCTACTCATCATTGGAAGTAAAAACACTTATATAGTAACCAAAGAACTCAATATTCGTAGGGTGTTAAATTTTTCACAAAATAGTAGAGGTTCTAAAACAGATGTAGAACTGAAAAGCTCTTTAGGAAGAGTTTTGGGAAAAAATATGACTACATTTCCTTCAGCTTTCTTTTCAATCGAAAAAAAATCTAAAAAGTATTATTTTTATGGTGGAGGTTTTGGACATGGAGTAGGAATGCCACAATATACAGCCTATGACTTGAGTAAAAAGAAAAAATATGACTATGAAGAAATTTTAGAAAGATATTATCCTAATACAAAGCTTAAAAAAAATAAGATGGTCCAAAATTTTAAAGGAGAACTGCTGGTAGGTATAACTAACAATAACTCGTTAGAACATAAAAATATAAAATTAATATCTAAAGAGGAAATTATAGTATTTTCCGGAAAGAGTAGTAGTAAGATAAAAAAAAATAGTGTCATAGAAATAGCGAGAGATGGAAAAAATATAGTTTTAAAATTAGATGGAAAGAAAATTCTAACTTCTGAAACAGAAATAAGAATAACATCTAAAGATAAAATTACAGTTACTTCTATAAAAAGAAGTTTAAAAAGTTTAAATCCAAGCTACTATGGGGATTTTATAATTAAGCCTTATAGAAACAATTTAGTTTTAGCTAATAAAGTAAACATCGAAGATTATTTAAAAGGAGTGGTGGTGAGTGAAATGCCTATTTCTTTTGGATTAGAACCTTTAAAAGCTCAAGCTATTACTGCTAGAACTTACGCCATGAGTGCTTTTATTAAAAATAGGTATAAAAAATATGGTGTAAATCTAGATGACACAGTATCTAATCAAGTTTACAATAACAAAGATGAAAATAATTTGGTAAACAAAGCGATAAAAGAAACTAAAAATTTGATTATAACTTATGAAAATATTCCAGTAGAAACGTTTTTTTATTCAACATCTTCAGGGTTTTCAGCAACACCTCTTGAAGTGTGGTAAGGGAGGAAATAAAAAGTGTTAGAAAAAATTGTAGTAAAAGGTGCAAGACAGCACAATTTGAAAAATATAGATGTAGAGATACCTAAAAATAAATTTGTTGTAATAACAGGAGTAAGTGGAAGTGGAAAATCATCTTTAGCTTTTGACACAATATATTCAGAAGGACAAAGAAGATATGTAGAAAGTCTTTCAGCTTACGCACGACAGTTTATAGGGCAAATGAACAAACCTGAAGTAGACAGTATAGAGGGATTAGCTCCTGCAATTTCAATCGAGCAAAAAACAACAAATAAAAATCCTCGTTCTACCGTGGGAACAATTACAGAAATTTATGACTATATGAGACTTCTTTTTGCTCATGTGGGAACAGCTCATTGTCATATATGTCACACTACTGTAGAACGTCAATCTTTGGAAGAAATAATGGATTCAGCATTAGAAAAATTTGAATCAGACAGTAAAGTTATAGTTCTTTCTCCTTTGATCAATGGTAAAAAAGGAACTCATAAAAATTTGTTCTTAAACCTAGTAAAAAAGGGATATGTTCGTGCTAGAGTGAATGGAGAAATACTTTATTTAGAAGATGAAATAGAACTGGATAAAAATAAAAAACATACAGTAGAAGTTGTTGTTGATAGACTGGTAGTGAATAAAGAAGATAAAGATTTCAAAAGTCGTTTAACAGAAGCTTTAGAAAAAACAGTAGAACTTTCAGGAGGAAAAATAACTTTAAATGTAGATGGAACAGATTTTAATTACAGCGAAAACTATAGTTGTCCCAAACATGAAGATGTCAGTATTCCTGAGCTAACTCCTAGATTATTCTCATTTAATGCCCCTTATGGAGCTTGTCCAGAGTGTAAGGGCATAGGCAAAAAATTAGAAGTAGATGAAAATAAATTGACGGAAAATGAAAAATCAACTCTGAAAGATGGAGCAGTCTATGTTCCAGGAGCTATGAATAGAAAAGGATATTCTTGGGAAATTTTTAAAACTATGTGTGCTCACTTTAAAATAGATATGGAAATTCCTTTTGAAAAACTGTCCAAAGAGACAAAAGAGATAATTTATTATGGAAGTAAGGGTGAAAAGTTTAGATTTGATTATGAAGGAGACGGTTTTAGTTTTCACGGAATGAGAGAGTTTGAAGGAATAGTGAAAAATTTAGAAAGAAGATATTCAGAAACAGTTTCAGAGTCTATGCGTGAAGAGATAGAATCTAAATATATGATAGAAAAGCTTTGTAAATTATGCAATGGAAAAAGATTGAAGGATGAAGTTTTAGCTGTAGAAGTTGGTGGAAAAAATATAATGGAAATTTGTGATTTAAGTATAAAAAAATCAGTTATATTCTTTAATGAGTTAATTCTTACGCCTAAACAAGAAAAAATAGCTTTTGAAATTTTAAAAGAGATAAGAGAAAGATTAAATTTTATGATAAATGTAGGTTTGGACTATCTAACACTTTCAAGAGAAACAAAAACGCTTTCAGGTGGAGAGTCACAGAGAATAAGGCTTGCCACTCAGATAGGTTCAGGTTTAACAGGTGTTCTTTATGTGCTGGATGAACCAAGTATAGGTTTACATCAAAGAGATAATGACAAGCTTCTCATAACTCTTAGAAGGCTACGTGATTTGGGAAATACTTTGATAGTCGTTGAGCACGATGAAGACACAATGTTACAAGCTGATTATATATTGGATATGGGACTTGGAGCAGGAGTGAATGGTGGAGAGATAATTTTTGCAGGAACTCCAAAAGAGATGTTAAAATCAGAAACTTCTTTGACAGGAAAATTTTTAAATGGTAAAGAAAAAATAGAGGTTCCTAAAAAAAGAAGAACTTCAGAAGATTGGTTAAATTTAGAAGGTGCAAAGGGAAATAATCTGAAAAATCTAACTGTCAAAATTCCAAAAGGAGTTTTAACAGTAGTAACAGGAGTAAGTGGAAGTGGAAAATCTACTTTGATAAATCATACACTTTTTCCTGCACTTTTTAATAAATTGAATGGAGGAAAACTTTATCCTTTAGCCTATGATAAATTAGAGGGGATAAGTGATTTAGATAAAGTTATCGATATTGACCAGTCACCAATAGGAAGAACTCCGCGTTCTAATCCGGCTACGTACACTAAAATTTTTGATGAAATAAGAAATATTTATGCTCAAACTAAAGATGCTAAAATAAAAGGCTATGACAAAGGACGTTTTTCTTTTAATGTAAAAGGTGGGCGTTGCGAAGCTTGTCAAGGAGCTGGAATTATAAAAATAGAAATGAATTTTCTTCCAGATGTATATGTAGAGTGTGAAGTATGTAAGGGTAAACGCTATAACCGTGAGACTTTAGATGTGTATTATAAAGCAAAAAATATTTCAGATGTACTGAACATGTCAGTGGGGGAAGCTTATGAATTTTTCAAGGCTATTCCAAGCTTAGAGAGAAAATTAAAAGTTCTTTTGGATGTAGGTTTGAACTATATAAAGCTTGGACAACCTGCCACAACTTTATCTGGCGGAGAAGCTCAAAGAATAAAATTAGCTTCAGAACTTTCTAAAATGCCTAGAGGAAAAACAATTTATATCTTGGATGAACCTACAACAGGACTTCATTTTGAAGATATAAGAAAACTTTTAGAGGTAATAAATAGATTGGTAGAAAAAAATCATACAGTAATAATAATCGAACACAACCTAGATGTGATAAAAAGTGCAGATTATATAATAGATATAGGGCCTGAAGGTGGAGAGAATGGTGGAAAAATAATAGCTATAGGTACACCGGAAGAACTGGTTAAAGTGAAAAAAAGTTATACAGGAAAATATCTCAAAGAAGTTCTAAAAAAGGAGTAAATTATGTTTGAATATTTAAAAGGAAAAGTTCAATATAAAAAACCAGAGTATATAGCACTGGATATAAATGGAATAGGTTACAAAATATTTATATCGCTAAAAACTTTTGAAAATATAAATGTAGAAAAAGAAACTCTTTTCTATATTCACAATTATATAAAAGAGGATGAATTCAAGCTTATAGGTTTTTTGAATGAAAGCGATAGAGTAATGTTTCAAATGCTTTTAGGAGTTTCTGGAATAGGTGTTTCATTGGCACTTTCAATACTTTCAAGTTTTAGTGTTATAGAAATAAAAAAAATGGTTATCGAAGAAAACTCAGTGGCATTAAAAAAAGTTCCTAAATTAGGAGAAAAAAAATCTAAACAGATGATATTAGATTTAAAAAACAAAATAAAATCATTAGATGTACTGACTCTAGAAGATGGAACAAAGCCGGATGCTAGTGCAATTTTAGAAGAGGAACTTTATTTAGCGTTAGAAAGTCTTGGATATAGTAAAAAGGAAATAGATAAAATACTTAGTAAAGATGATTTAAGAGAATTAAAAGATATTGAAACTGCAATAAAGTTTGTTTTGAGAAAAATTAGTTCTAAAAATTAATTTAGCGAGTAGCAGGAGGAAAAGAATGAGAAAAATATATGTTTTAGATACGAATATTTTAATACATGATCCCCATAGCATCTATAATTTTACAGGAAATGATGTAATTTTACCAATATATGTGGTGGAAGAAATAGACAAACTAAAAAGGAATCCTGTAACAGCTATTCAAGCAAGGATAGCTTCTAGAGTTATAGATGATATAAGAAAAGAAGGAAGTTTGGCTAAGGGTATCAAATTAAAAGGGGATATATTTTTCAGAGTAGAGATACAAAACGACACTAGCCTGTTACCGGAAGTTTTAAAAAGAGATGTGGTGGATAATAATATAATTTCTGTAACGTTAGGGCTACAAAAAGAAAACCCTGAAAATAAAGTGGTGATTATAACTAAAGATATAAATATGAGAATAAAAGCTGATGCTCTTGGACTAAATGTAGAAGACTATGAATCTGATATGGTTGAGTATTCAGATTTGTATGAAGGCTATTATGAATACCAAGTTAGTAAAGATAATTTTGAAAAATTTGAAAAATCTGGAAATTTAAGTATCATAGAATTGACAGATGATAAATTACCACCTAACTGTTTTTTAAAGTTAAAGTACAAAGATAACGAGATAAGCGGAAGAAATATAGACGGAAAATTGAAAAAAATAGTTTTAGGAGATGTAGTAGCTTGGGGTGCCAGAGCTAGAAATGAGGAACAAAGATATGCTATGGAATTACTTATGGATGAAAATATAAAGCTTGTAACTTTAGTTGGAAAAGCTGGAACAGGAAAAACTTTACTGGCAATAGCAGCAGGTTTAGAGCAAACAATAGAAAGAAAAAAATATAAAAAAATTCTGATAGCTCGTCCCATTGTTCCTATGGGAAAAGATTTAGGGTACCTTCCGGGAAGCGAAAAAGAAAAGCTTCGTCCTTGGATGCAACCAATATATGATAACATTGATTTTTTATGTGAAGCTAAAGAAGATAAAGCAGGAGAAAAAGTTGTTGAAGGTTTAGAAGCTATGGGTCTTTTAAAAATAGAAGCTCTTACTTATATAAGAGGACGTAGCATTCCTAACGGAATAATTATAATAGATGAAGCACAAAATTTAACTCCTTTAGAAATAAAGACAATAGTAACAAGAGCAGGAGAAAATACTAAAATAATTTTCACAGGAGATCCTTATCAGATAGATAGTCCTTATTTAGATGCAAACACAAATGGACTTACTTATTTGGCAGAAAAATTAAAAAATGAACCTTTAGCAGGCCATGTAACATTAAAAAAAGGAGAGAGATCTGCTTTGGCTGAAGTAGCGGCTAAACTTTTATAAAATTTTCTTTAAATTTCAGAGATTTTATATTATAATAGAGATATAAAATATGAAGTGGAGGATTTATAATGACAAGTTTAGTAACAGGGATATTGATGGTATCAGCAATAGTATTAATAATATTAGTTTTAATTCAGCCAGACCGTAGTAACGGAATGACTGCTAGCATGGGAACAGGGGCATCGAGTGCTATATTTGGAATTTCTAAAGATGGAGGGCCTCTAGCTAAAGCAACAACTGCAGTTGCAGTAGTATTTATAATATCTTCAGTATTATTATATATTATAAAATAATATATTAGGCGTGTTGAACTTTCAATACGCCTTTTTGAATATGGAAAGAGTGATAAATGAAAAATATATTTCAAAATAATTATGAAGATGCAAAGCCTCTGCCTTTAAAAATGAGACCTCAAAACTTGAATGAATTTGTGGGACAAGAGAAAATTTTAGGAGAAAAGGGAATCTTAAAAAAGTTAATAAAATCTAAAAAATTGAGTAACTGTATTTTTTATGGTCCACCAGGAGTTGGAAAAACAACTTTAGGTGAAATTATAGCTAATGAATTAGATTGTGAGTTTAAAACTTTAAATGCTACAACCTCTGGAGTGGGTGATTTAAAAGAAATTGTTGAAAATGCTAAAAAAAACCTTGAATTTTATGGAAAAAAAACAATACTTTTTTTAGATGAAATCCATAGATTTAATAAATTGCAACAAGATTCTTTATTATCTAGCACAGAGTCTGGAGTCATAACTTTAATTGGTGCCACTACAGAAAATCCTTATTATAATTTGAATAACGCTTTAATTTCTAGAGTGTTAATTTTTGAATTTAAATCTTTAACTGAAAAAGATATAAGGAAAATATTAGAAAGAGGAAAAAAATATTTAAACTTAGAAATTTTTCCTGAAGAGGTAGAAAATTCTATAGCAGAATTATCTGCTGGTGATAGCAGAGTAGCACTGAATTATTTAGAACTTTACAATAATTGTAAGGATTTAGAAATGGAAGAAATAATCAATATTTTTTCAGAAAGAAAAAGAGCTTTCAATAAAAAAGAAGATAAGTACAATCTAATCTCAGCAATGATAAAAAGTATCAGAGGAAGCGACCCAAATTCAGCGGTGTATTGGATGGGAAGACTCCTTTCAGGAGGAGAAGATCCGAGATATATAGCTAGAAGATTTATAATTAGTGCAGCAGAAGATATAGGATTAGCCAATCCTGAAGCATTGAATATAGCCAGTTCAGCTTTAATTGCTAGTGAGAGAATAGGAATGCCTGAGATAAGAATAATACTTTCAGAAGTGGCGATATATTTAGCTATCTCAAGTAAAAGTCCAAGTGCATATAATGCAGTAAACAGTGCACTGAAAGATATTGAAAAAGGTGATTGTGAAGAGGTACCTGCGAATATAAATGCCAATCCAGTAGGGTATAAATATCCTCATGATTATCCAAGTAGTTTTGTTAATCAAAAATATAGCAATAAAAAAAGAGAGTATTATATTCCAGCAGATAATAGAAATGAAAAAATGATAAAAGAAAAGTTAGAAAAACTTTGGAATAAATAGGAGAAAAGATGAAACTTGTAAAAGCAATAAGAGGAACTAAAGATATTTTCGGAGCAGAAGCTCAAAAATATAATCGTATAGCTAAAGAGGCAAATGATTTTTATAGCAACTACGGATACGAGATGATAAAAACTCCTATATTTGAAGAAACAGACTTGTTCAAAAGAGGAATAGGAGAAGCTACAGATGTAGTAGAGAAAGAGATGTACACTTTTACAGATAGAGGAGAACGTAGTTTAACTCTTAGACCAGAAGGTACAGCACCAGTTGTTAGATGTTATTTAGAACATAAAATATACACAGTTGAAGAATTGAGTAAATTTTATTATATGGGTTCTATGTTCCGTTATGAAAGACCTCAAGCAGGACGTCAAAGAGAGTTCAATCAAATAGGGGTAGAGGTTTTAGGAGAAGGTTCGCCTGTATTGGATGCAGAAGTAATCTCAATGGGATATAAATTTTTAGAGAGATTAGGAATTACAGATTTACAACTCAATATTAACTCAGTAGGAGGTCAAGAGTCTCGTTCTGAATATAGAGAAACTCTTTTAACGTTTTTAAGACCTCTAAGAGAGGAACTTTGTGAAGATTGTAAAAATAGAATGGAAAAAAATCCATTGAGAGTTTTAGATTGTAAAAATGAAAACTGCAAAAATTTAACAGAAGGTTCTCCAAGTTTGATAGATTCTTTAAATACAGAAGAAAAAAATCACTATGAATCAGTAAAAAAATATTTAACTCTTTTTGGAGTGGAATATGTAGAAAATCCCAAACTTGTAAGAGGATTAGATTATTATTCAAGCACAGTTTTTGAAATAATAACCAATAAACTGGGTTCACAAGGAACAGTTTTAGGAGGAGGTCGTTATGACACTTTACTAAAACAGCTGGGAGATAAAGAGATTCCAGCTTTTGGATACGCAGCTGGAGTAGAAAGAATAATGATGCTTATGAATTTTGAAGAGAAGTCTTCAACTAAAGTTTATATAGCTTGGTTAGGAGAAAAAACAAAAGATTTCAGTTTGAAACTAGCTGAAGAACTTAGAAGTAGCGGTGTTAAAACAGCAATCGAATATAAAGAAAAAAGTATGAAAGCTCATATGAAAAAAGCAGATAAATTAAATGTAGAATTTGCAATAATAATTGGTGAAAATGAAATGGAAAAAAATGAATTTGTACTTAAAAACTTTAAAAATAGAGAACAGGCTACACTCAAAATAGAGGAGATAAAGGAGAGATTAGTATGATTTATAGAACACATAACTTAGGACAATTAAGAACGGAAAACATAGGTGAAACAGTTACTCTTTCAGGTTGGATAGATACTAAAAGAGACCTAGGAGGGCTTACATTTATTGATTTAAGAGATCGTGAAGGATTGACTCAGATAGTTTTTGATATAGACGTGGCTGATAAAGAGGTTGTGGAAGCAGCTCAAAAATTAAAAAATGAATCGGTTATAAAAATAGTTGGAACAGTTCGTGAAAGATATAGTAAAAATATGAATATCCCAACAGGAGAAATAGAGATTTTTGCTACTGAATTAGAAGTTTTAAATCATGCTGAAGTTCTACCTTTTCAAGTTTCAGGAACAGAAAACGTAAGTGAAGCTATGAGATTAAAATACAGATATCTAGATATTAGAAGACCTCATATGATGAACAATTTAAAAATGAGACATAAAATGATAATGGCAATAAGAAACTATATGGATGAACAAGGATTTTTAGATGTGGATACTCCTATTCTTACAAAATCAACTCCAGAGGGAGCAAGAGATTTCTTGGTTCCAAGTAGAATAAGTCAAGGAGAGTTTTACGCTCTTCCTCAATCTCCACAGTTATTCAAGCAGTTACTTATGATAGGTGGAGTAGAAAAATATTTCCAAATAGCTAAATGTTTTAGAGATGAAGATTTAAGAGCTGATAGACAACCAGAATTTACTCAGTTAGACATAGAGATGTCTTTTGTGGAACAAGAAGATATTATGAACACAATAGAGGGACTTGCAAAAAGAGTATTCAAGAATGTAACTGGACAAATTGTAGATTATGATTTTATAAGAATGCCTTATGCTGAAGCTATGGAACGTTATGGTTCAGACAAGCCAGATACTAGATTTGAAGTAGAACTGAAAGATTTAACAGATTTAGTTAAAGATGCAGGATTCACAGCTTTTAAAAATTGTGTGGCTGATGGTGGAGTTGTTAAATGTGTAGTTGCTCCAGGAGCTGCTGAAAAGTTTTCTCGTAAAGTGATAGGAGAATATGAAGAGTATGCAAAAACATATTTCTCAGCTAAAGGAATGGCTTATGTAAAAGTTACTGCAGAGGGAATAAATTCTCCAATAGCTAAATTCTTTACAGAAGAAGAAATGAAAAATATAGTAGAGAGATCAGAAGCTAAAGTTGGAGATATTATTTTAATAATAGCTGACAAGAAAAAAGTAGTTTATAATAGTTTAGGAGCTTTAAGACTTAGAATAGGAAAAGAGCTGGATTTAATAAATAATGACGAATATAAATTCCTTTGGGTAGTAGATTTCCCAATGTTCGAATTTTCGGAAGAGGAAAATCGTTACCAGGCTCAGCATCACCCGTTCACTTCTATCAAACCAGAAGATATGGATATGTTCATGAATGGAGATATTAGTACTATGGAAGAGATTCGTACAAACTCTTATGACATGGTTTTAAATGGTTCTGAAATAGGTGGAGGTTCTATAAGAATATTCAATCCTGATGTTCAAGCAAAAGTATTCCAGAAATTAGGATTATCTGATGAAGAAGCTCGTGATAAATTTGGATTCTTTATAGATGCATTTAAATATGGAGCACCACCTCATGGAGGACTTGCTTTTGGAATAGATAGATGGCTTATGGTTATGTTAAAAGAAACTTCGATAAGAGATGTAATTCCTTTCCCTAAAACAAATAAGGGACAGTGCTTAATGACTGAAGCACCTGGAAAAGTTGACATAAAGCAACTTGAAGATTTATCTTTAAAAACTACAGTTTAAGCTATTTAAACAATTGGATATATAAAATGAATTAAAAAAATAAAAAAAATGAAAATTAGCATTGAAAAAACTGAATATTAATGCTATAATCCAATTATAAGAATATGTAATCTGACTTACACGCTATTTCCATGAGGTTTTGGGCCTAATGTCGTCGTTGGAATTGGCGCTGTTTCTACTAACTCAGTCAAGTCACGAAATCCCTTTGATTTACGGACCCTGTATCCTAGAAATATCTGGTTACCACCTATTTTTTTGGCGACTAAAACTGTACTGGAGGCGGTAAGTTGGAGCTATTCTTTAATTGGGGCGAAAGCCCATTTTTTTTTAACTAAAAAAAGTCGAGGTGTTTTCATTGGAAAAATTAATAGATAAAAAAATAGCTGAAATATTTCAAAATAAGCTAAATGAATTATATCCAGAGTTAAGTATAAGGCCAGTTGAAATAACTGTAGCTACAGATGAAAAATTTGGAGATTTTCAAACTAATTTTGCAATGATGAATTCTAAAATAATAGGAAAAAATCCTAGAATGGTAGCAGAAGAAGTAGTTAGTTCTTTGGAATCAAATTGTATAATAGAAAAACTTGAAATAGCAGGACCTGGATTTATAAATATATATTTAAAAGACTCTTTTTTAGGAGAGTATACTAAAAAAATAGTTATGGAAGGAGGAGACTTTTCTTTTTTAGATAGAGAAGGAGAAGTAATAATTGATTACTCTTCACCCAATATAGCTAAAAGAATGCATATTGGTCATTTAAGATCAACTATAATAGGGGATTCTATAAAAAGAATATATAACTATTTAGGATATAAGACAGTTGCAGATAACCATATAGGTGATTGGGGAACACAGTTTGGAAAACTTATTATAGGATACAGAAACTGGTTGAATAAAGAAGCTTATAAAGAAAATGCCATAGAAGAATTAGAAAGAGTTTATGTAGAATTTACAAGAGTTAGTGAAGGAAATCCTGAGATGGAAAATGAAGCTCGTGCTGAACTTAAAAAGCTTCAAGATGGTGACGAAGAAAACACTAGACTTTGGAAAGAATTTATAAAAGTTTCCTTAGATGAATACAATAGACTTTATAATCGTATGGATGTTAAATTTGACACTTATAACGGAGAGTCTTTTTATAATAACACTATGCCTTCTGTAGTTAAAGAACTTATGGAAAAAGGAATAGCAGTTGAAGATGAGGGAGCTAAAGTAGTTTTCTTTTCTGAAGAAGAAAAATTAAATCCTTGTATAGTTCAGAAAAAAGATGGGGCTTATCTTTACTCTACATCAGATATAGCAACTGTAAAATATAGAAAAGAAAACTATAATTTAAATAGAATGATTTACTTAACAGATGAGCGTCAACAAGACCATTTTAAACAATTTTTTAAAATTGTAGAAAAACTTGGATGGGATTCAAAAAAAGTTCATATTTGGTTTGGAATTATGAGATTTGCAGACGGAGTTTTTTCTACTCGTAAAGGAAATGTAATAAGATTAGAGCAACTTTTAGATGAAGGAAGAGATAGAGCTTTTCAAGTTGTAAATGAAAAAAATTCAGATCTTTCTTTAGAAGAAAAGCAAGAAATAGCTGAAATAGTAGGGGTAGGAGCTATAAAATATGCAGATTTATCTCAAAATCGTCAAAGTGCAGTTATATTTGAATGGGATAAAGTTTTAAGTTTCGAAGGAAATACAGCTCCTTATCTTCAATATTCTTATGCAAGAATACGTTCTATTTTAAGAAAAGCTGAAACAGAAGAAAAGTATCTAAATAAAGAAGCTAAAATAATATTCAGCAACAAAACAGAAAGAGGTTTAGCTCATCATGTAGCTCAGTTTAATAATATAGTACTGAAAGCTTCAGAAAGTTATAAACCAAATGTAATTGCAGATTATCTTTTTGAACTTTCAAAGAAATTTAATAGTTTCTACAGTAGTTGTCCTATATTAAATCAAGAATCAGAAGTTTTAAACTCTAGATTACTCTTAGCTAATTTAACAGCTGAAACATTAAAAACAGGACTTAATCTTTTAGGGATAAAAACTTTAGAAAGAATGTAAAAATAGGGGGAGACCCCTATTTTTTTTAGAATACGGAGGCGAGATGAATATGTTAGAAAGTATAGTTATTGTTACTGGACTGAGTGGTGCTGGAAAAACATCAACATTGAAAATTTTAGAAGATATGGAATATTTTACAATGGATAATTTTCCTTGTAGCTTAGGAAGTCTAATACTCGGAAAATATTTAAATGAAGAAAATAGAGAGAGAATAACTAAAATTGCTATTGGAATAGATATAAGATCTTTTCATGAAATAGATGAGTATTTAGATTTTTTAAATTTATTAAATAATTATAAAATTAGATATGAAATTATTTTTCTAGAAGCTAGTGAAATATCTATTTTAAACAGATATAATTTAACAAGAAGAAAGCATCCTTTAGAAAAAAATACTCTTTTAGAAAGCATAGCTAGTGAAAGAGAAATAATGAGTGAAATAAGAGATAGAGCTACTTTAGTTATGGATACTACTTATTTTTCGAATAAACAATTAAGTGAAAAAATAAAAGAAAACTATTATAAAAACAACAAAGAGTTGAATGAAATAACTGTTCATATGCAATCTTTTGGATTTAAATATGGGGTTCCAATAGATATAGATTTGGTTTTTGATGTAAGATTTTTACCGAATCCATACTATATTTCAGAACTCAAATCTAAAACAGGAAATGATAAAGATGTTGTAGATTATGTTATGGATTCAGAAATATCTATAAAGTTTTATGAAAAACTTCTGGATATGCTGAATTTTTTAATTCCAAACTATATAAAAGAAGGGAAAAGACATCTTTCAATTGGAATAGGATGTAGTGGTGGAAGACATCGTTCGGTTACTTTAGTAAATCTTCTTTCAGAAGAGTTATCTGGGTTGAGTCATGTTAAAATTTATAAATCACACAGAGAAGAGGAGAAAGGAAATTGGTAAAATGATTCCTAGAATGACTGATATTCCAGAACTTCCTGGAGTTTATTTGATGAAAAAAAATGAAAATGTTATCTATGTAGGAAAAGCTAAAAATTTAAAAAATAGGGTTTCTTCATACTTTAATAGGGAACATGAAGAAATAAAAACAAAAGAACTTGTTAAAAATATCGAAAGTATAGAATTTATAATTTGTAGCAGTGAATTGGATGCTCTTGTGTTAGAAAACAATCTTATAAAAAAATATCTTCCTAAATATAATATAGCTTTAAAGGATCAAAAGACTTACCCATATTTAAAGTTGACTAAAGAAAAATTCCCTACTCTAAAAATAATTAGAAATACTAAAGAGTTAGAAAAAAAAGATGGAATATTTTTTGGTCCCTATGTTCAAGGATGTTATGCTATTAAAAAAGCTTTGAACAGAGTCTTTAAATTGAGAGATTGTAACAGAGATATGAATAAATTTTATCCAACGCCTTGCTTGAAATACTATATGCATTTTTGCTCAGCTCCTTGTCATTTTAAAGAGATAAGTTCTGAATATTCTGAACAAGCAGAAATGGTAAAAGAAATTTTAAGTGGAAAAGGAACAGAATATATTTCTAAAATGAAATCAGAGATGGAGCTTTGTGCTCAAAACATGGAATTTGAAAGCGCTATATTTATTAGAGAACAAATAAAAGAGCTTGGAAAAAGTGTGATAAATCAAATTGCAGAATCTAATAAAAATAATGATGAAGATTATTTTAGTTTTAAAATTTTAGGAACTAGACTATTTATAACTGTTTTAACGTTGAGAGAAGGAAAAATTTTAGGGAAAAATAGTTTAAATATTTCTTTGGAAAATAAAATTTATGAAGATACAAATGAGACAGTAGTAACAACTTATTACAGTAAAAATATTCCTCCTAAAGAAATTATTTTTGATGAAGAAATGGCAGAGAAAAATATAATTTTAAGACACTGGTTCAAAAAAGTTTTTGCTAGAGAAGTCGATTTGACATTTCCTAGAATAAAAAGTAGAAAAAAAGAAATTTTAGAAATGGCAAAGCTTAATTTAGAAGAAGAGATAAAAAATTACTATAGAAAAAAACTAGTATTAGAAAAAGGTCTCATGAATATTTATAAAAGTTTAAGTCTCATGAATTATCCAAAAAGAATAGAATGTTTTGATATTTCTAATATATCAGGAAAAGATGCTGTTGCATCGATGAGTGTTTCAATAGATGGAATCACAAAACCTAAAGAGTACAGAAAATTTAAAATTAGTTCTAAAGATACTCCGGATGATTTTGCAATGATGAAAGAAGTTATAAAAAGAAGATATTCAAAACTAGCAAAAGAGGAGTTTCCAGATATGATTTTAATAGATGGAGGGTTGGGACAAATAAATGCAGTTGCAGAAACATTGAAAGAGTTAGATAAAATCGGAATTTCAGATTTGTTGAGCTTGGCTAAAAAAGAAGAAGAGATTTATAAGTTTGGAATAAGTCAGCCATATATTTTTTCGAAATCAGAAGAAAGTATAAAAATATTTCAAAGAGTAAGAGATGAAGCACATAGATTCGGAGTAACTTATCATAGAAAACTTAGAAGTAAAAGAGTTTTAACTTCGGAGTTAGATGAAATTGTAGGTGTTGGAAAAAATAGAAAACAGGAATTATTGAAAAAATTTAGAAAATTAGAAAATATTTTTTCAGCTCACATAGAAGAGTTGAAAAAAATAGTCCCAGAAAATGTAGCTTTGAATATAGTGAATAAAGTTAAAAAACACAAATAAATTCGAATATTCTCTTCAAAAAACCTTAGATATAGGTTATAATAGAAACGTTCACTAAAAAAATGTGATTAGGAGTAAAATATGATTTTAGGCTTTGTACTATTTCTCTTTATAATGTTTATATACTTGTTAAAAAACCAAGAAAAGGACCAAATTGAAGTGATGGATGGGATTTTGGAAAGCTTTAAACAAAATAAAGAGTATGAAATGGTTCCACCAGAATTAAAAGAAAAGTATAATGAACTTTTTAAAGAATTGAAAAAACAAAAAATAGAACTGGATAATTCTATTGGAGAGTTAAGAGAGTATCGAACAGAATTAGAAGTAACTTACGATTCACTTGTTACAAAATCGACTCAATTAGAGCAGTCTAATAAAGCTTTAGAAAGAAGAGTTGCCAATTTATCGAATCTAAATGCTTTGGCAAGAACAGTACTTTCTGTAGTCGAATTAGATAAAACTGTAGATATAATATTAGATGCATATTTTGTACTGACAGGAGCTAAAAGAATTGCATTATATCTTTGGGAAAATGGTGAATTAAATCAAAAAAAAATAAAAGGAAAATTTAAATTTAAAGGTCATTTAATTTATTCTTTGGAAGAGTTCAAAAGTTTTGATAGAAAAAAGTTTTCAGAAATATATGAAAGATTATCTAAAGGTTTTATGTTAGAAGAAGATGAAACAGTAATTAGTTCTTCTTTAGTTGTAAAGGGAAAAGAATTAGGAGCAATTTTCATTATAGAAGAAAAATCTAAACTTATAGAAATGGACCAAGAAACAATTTCAGCTCTTGTCATTCAAGTGGCAATAGCAATAAATAATGCTCAGATTTATGGTGATCTTTTGATAAAAGAAAGAATTTCTAAAGAGTTAGAAGTTGCTTCAAAAATTCAAAAAAAAATAATACCTCAAGATTTGAACTTTATTTTTGGACTCGATATAGCCAATTATTTTGAACCAGCGAAAGAGATAGGTGGAGATTATTATGATTATTACATTCATGAAAATCAGACACTATCTGTAACAATGGCAGATGTAAGTGGAAAAGGTGTTCCAGCAGCATTTTTGATGGCTCTGGCTCGTTCTATACTGAGAACTTTGAGTACAAGAGGAATACAAGCTTATAGAGATCTGAGAGCTTTAAATAAAATTATTTTTACAGATATAACAGAAGATATGTTTATAACAGTTATGCATTGTAAATATGATTACAATACTAAAATTTTCTCTTATTCTAATGCAGGACACAACCCTATTATAATTTATAGAGCGGCTACTGATAGTTTGGAACTTTTGACTGTAAAAGGAGTAGCAATTGGATTTATTAACGGCTATAAATATATAGAAAAAGAAACGAAGTTAGAAAAAGATGATATCGTTGTTCTTTACACTGATGGAATAACAGAAATGGAAAATAGAAATAAAGAATTTTATGGAATGGAAAGATTAAAAACTGTAATCTATGAAAATAAAAAATTTCCAGCAGAAAAATTGAAAAATAGTTTATTAGAAAGTTTGAATGTTTTTAGAGACGAATACGAACAAGTTGATGATTTAACTTTTGTAGTCTTAAAAAATACTGAATAAAAAATAGTGAAAAAATATTAAAATTAGAGGAGGAAAAAGTGGACCAGTATATTTTAAAAATGGAAAATATTAGGAAAACTTTCGTAGGTGGAAAAGTTGTTGCAAATGACTGTATAAACTTAAATATCTTAAAAGGCGAAAAACATGCAATAGTTGGAGAAAATGGAGCAGGAAAATCTACACTGATGAAAATATTAAATGGACTTTACCAACCAACATCAGGAAAAATATTTTATAATGGTGATGAAAAAATTATTAATGGACCAAGTGTAGCAGCTGAAATGGGAATAGGAATGGTTTACCAGCATTTTATGCTAGTTCCTACTCTTACAGTGGCTGAAAATATGATTCTTGGAGTTGAACCTAAAAAAGGAATGTTTTTAGATTTGGATAAAGCTAGAAAAGATGTAAGAGAAGTATCTCAGAAATATGGACTAGATATAAACCCTGATGCTCTTGTAAAAGATTTATCAGTCGGTATGCAACAAAGAATAGAAATATTAAAAATTCTTTTTAAAGGTGCAAATCTTTTAGTTTTTGATGAACCTACAGCAGTTTTAACTCCTCAAGAAACTAAAGAACTTTATAAAATAATAGAAAATTTAATCTCAGAAGGAAAAACAATAATATTTATATCTCATAAATTAGAAGAAGTTCTTGCAATATCTGATAATATAACAGTTATTAGAAGAGGTAAAGATGTATCTAAGTTTAAAACTTCTGAAGCTACAAAAGAGATGATAGCTAATGCTATGGTTGGAAGAGCGGTTCTTTTTACAACAGAAAGACCAGAAGTAACAATAGGAAAAGAAGTAATCGAAGTTAAAAATGTTACAGTTAAAAATCATTTAAACGTAGTAAAAGTAAATGATGTAAGCTTTTCAGTAAGAGAAGGAGAAGTTTTAGGACTTGCCGGAGTAGAGGGAAGTGGACAAACTGAACTGATAGAAGCATTGACAGGTCTTATGAGAATACAATCTGGTGAAATAAAACTGGATGGAACAATCATTTCATCTAAAAAAGCTAGAGATATAAAAGGAATAGCACATATTCCGGAAGATAGACACAAACGTGCAGCAGTATCAGAATTTGATATGATGGAAAATATAGCTTTTGGACAGCACACTACTAAATATGCTAAAAAACGAATTCTAATAAACTTTAAACAAATATTGGAAGATACAATGAAATATATTCCTAAATATGATATAAGACCAGCAGCACCAACACTTAGTTTTTCTAAATTTTCAGGTGGAAATCAGCAAAAAGTTATAGTGGCTCGTGAATTAGAAAAAGAAAATAGATTTATAATAGCAGCTCAACCTACAAGAGGAGTAGATATAGGAGCTATAGAATCTATCCATAAAATGCTTTTAGAAGAAAAAAAACAAGGAAAAGCTATACTTGTAGTTTCTTCTGAACTTTCAGAAATTTTGAATCTTTCAGATAGAATAGCAGTTATGTGTGGTGGTAAAATTAGTGGTATTTTAGATAGAGCAGATGCGAATGAAGAGAAAATAGGAATATTAATGGCAGGTGGTAAAATATAATGAATAAAAAATTAGAAAATATATTAATTCCTATAATAGCAGTATTAATGGCTCTTTTAATAGGAGCAGGAATAATAGCTTATTTAGGAGAAAGTCCTTTAACAGCTTACTACTATATGTTTACAGGAGCTTTTTCAAGTGAGAAAGCTATAGCTAGAACACTTTTAGAAGCGACCCCTATGATATTCACAGGTCTTGCAGTACTTTTTGCTTTTAAAGGTGGAATGTTTAATATAGGAGCTCAAGGACAAATTACAATAGCAGCTCTTACTGCTGCTGGAATTGGAGCATTTGTAACAAATACTTTTATTAATAATGTGTTTGTGATTATTTTAATATCAGTATTGGTTGGATTTTTATGGGCTATGATTGCAGGACTTTTAAAATCTCGTTTGGGAATACATGAAGTTATCTCAACAATAATGCTTAACTATATAGCTGTAAATATTGAGCAATATTTGATAAACTATCCTTTAAAGCAAGGAGGACCTTTAGGACCAAATCCTCAAACACCTCCAGTTTTAGATTCAGCAAAACTTACTCAACTGATGCCTTGGACAAATGAAGCATTGAACTATGGATTTGTGATTGCAATAGTTTTAACAATAATTGTTTGGTATATTTTTGAAAAAACAGTTTTAGGATATGAGATAAAAGCAGTTGGAAATAATCCTACAGCTTCTGAAAATGCAGGAATAAATGTAAAATGGATAATGGCAATAACATTAGGACTTTCAGGACTTATAGCGTCTTTTGCAGGAGCTGAAAGAGTTTTAGGAGGAGTGGGACAATACACTTACAAACAAGGACTTTTGGCAACTTTTGGATTTGATGGAATATCAGTAGCACTTTTAGGAAAAAATAATCCTTTTGGAGCTTTTGCAGCAGCGATATTATTTGCCGCTCTTAGAGTTGGAGGACGTGCAATGCAATTCAATACATCTATTCCAAGTCAAATAGTTATAATGATTCAAGCCATAATAATCCTTCTTATTGCAGCGGAAAATATGTTTAGATTTATTTTAGAAAAAAGAAAGAAGGGTGAGTAAAGATGGTCTCAATAATTGTAAGTTTACTGATGGCAACATTAAGGCAAGCAGCTCCTATAATGATAACGGCAATGGGTGGAATGTTTTCTGAAGTTTCAGGAGTTGTAAATATAGGATTAGAGGGTATGATGCTTATGGGTGCATTTTTCACTGCGGTAACTTCATATTATACAGGAAGCTGGGTTTTAGGATTGATAGGTGGAATGGTAGGTGGAGGACTAGTAGCTCTGATTCATGCTGTTATAAGTATCCGTTACAAAGGAAACCAAACAGTTTCAGGAGTAGCAATAAATCTTTTTGCATCAGGATTCACGATATTTATGCTTAGAGTACTTTTTAATCAATCAAGTAATACACCAAGAGTTCCAGTAGCACCTAGAATTTTTGGAACATCGATAATAATTTATATAATTTATATAGTAGCAATCTTATCAGGATTATTTTTATATAAAACAGTAACAGGTCTTAGAATAAGAGCAGTAGGAGAATATCCACTAGCAGCTGATACAGTTGGTATCAATGTGTATAAAGTAAGGTATATAGCAGTAGTGATTTCTGGAGTATTTGCAGGTCTTGGAGGAGCTTATCTTTCTATAGGTGCTCTTAGCCAATTTACAAGAGAGATGTCAGCAGGACGTGGATTTATTGCCTTGGCAGCATTAGTATTTGGAAAATGGAAACCTAAAGGAGTAATTTTAGCAAGTTTACTTTTTGGATTTGCTGATGCAGCTCAAGTATTGATTCAACAGTATCTAACTTTTATACCACCTCAATTTATTCAAATGACACCATATGTATTAACTCTTTTAGCTTTAGCAGGAGTAGTTGGAAAAGCTGTAGCTCCAAGTGCATCAGGAAAACCTTACGATAAAAATGATCTGTAATTAAAAGGGGAAATAAATGGAAAAGGGTGTAGTTGTAAAATTTAGAAATAATAGACTAATTTTTAATTTTGATCCCAACAAAGATTTAAAAGAACTCCAAAAGGAGTTTCAACAAAAAATAGTCGAAATGAATAATTTTACGAAATCAACTGATTTAGAGATAGAATTGTCGGGGAGAAAATTTTCTGAACAAGAAAAAAACAGATTGATTTCTGTTATAAAAAAAAATAGCACTATAAAAATAACTTATCTTTACTATAATCAAGAAAAAGCTGTAGAAATAATAAAAGAACAAGAAAAGATTGTAGTTGAGAAAATAGTAGAAAAAGCTGTAGACTTTTCCATGAAGGAAGGTGTTACTAAATTTCATAAGGGTACTTTAAGATCAGGAAATTCAATAAAATTTGCAGGTCACTTAGTTATTTTTGGAGATGTAAATCCAGGAGCTATGATAGAAGCCACTGGGAATGTAGTGGTAATAGGGAAAATTTTAGGGACCATTCATGCAGGTATGAATGGAGACAATAAAGCTATAATTGGAGGAATATCTCTGAATCCAATTCAAATAAGAATAGGAAATAAAATAGCTACAAACCCAAATCAAGGAGTTTCAGCTAATAAAAAGCAAGAAAAAAATATGGGATTTGAAATTGCCTATTTAAAGAACAATGAGATAGTTATAGATTTTTTAGATAAAAATATAGAATTTTAGGGGGAGAAAATGGCTAAAGTATTAGTTATTACATCAGGAAAAGGTGGAGTTGGAAAAACAACAACTACAGCTAACTTGGGAGCAGGATTAGCTCTTGAGGGAAACAGAGTATTGCTTGTAGACATGGATATTGGTTTAAGAAATTTGGATGTGGTAATAGGATTGGAAAATCGTATTGTTTTTGATTTAGTGGATGTAATAGAAGGGCGTTGTAAGGTGAATTCAGCTTTGATAAAAGATAAAAGATGTAACAATTTATATCTTTTACCAGCAGCTCAAACAAAAGATAAAAATGATGTTACACCAGAACAAATAAAAGAACTTGTAGAATCTCTAAAACCAAATTTTGACTATATTATTTTAGATTGTCCAGCTGGAATAGAGCAAGGTTTTAAAAACTCAATAATAGCAGCTGACGAAGCTTATGTAGTAACTACACCTGAAATATCAGCTGTTCGTGATGCAGACCGTATAATTGGATTGTTAGAAGCTAATGAAATAAGAAATCCTAAGCTAATAATAAATAGAATTCGTATGAATATGGTAAAAGATGGAAATATGTTGAGTATGGAAGATATTGTGGATATATTAGCAATAGATATCATTGGAATAATACCAGATGATGAAAATATAGTAATATCTACAAACAGAGGGGAACCTTTAGTATATAAAGGTGAATCTTTAGCAGCTCAAGCATATAGAAACATAGTAAAAAGAACAATGGGAAAAGAGGTGCCACTTTTAGATTTAGACTCTAAAGATGGATTGATGTCGAAATTAAAAAAATTTTTTACAAGATAGGTGATGAAAATGGGAATATTTGATATATTTGG
>JBOFFH010000004.1:0-4524 GCA_051648485.1 Fusobacteriaceae bacterium | reverse complement strand
AAAATATGACAGGTTTTATTTTACAAGGAAAAGTAAAATTTATGGTAAAAGCAATTGGTCAAATTGCTTTTAAAAAATTATTAGAAAAGGCAAGCACCCAAAACTAAAAAAGATAGAACTTTACCCCTAAAAGTAACGTTCTATCTTTTTTAGTTTTGGATTATTTATAAATTCAAAAGTTTTATTAAATTTATTTCAAACTCTTTATCTTGCTCAATTGTTCTTTTTTTAGGTCCTTTAGTCCTCTTGCCAGAGTTTCTTAGCTTTTGAGACATATGTCTACTAAAAAGTAAACTTTCTATATTGAATTTATTATAAACAAGTCCATCTTGATTTAAAGCCTGTGCTTCTTTAGAAAGAATAATAGAAGCTAAACCATAATCTTGAGTAATAACTATATCTTTTGCTTTGGTTTTTGAAATAATAGCAAAGTCAACAGCATCAGCTCCTTGAGGAACAACAATAGTCTCTACTCCTTCTTTAATTATTTTATGAGCAGTATCACAAACTATTATGCACTCTATTCCTTTTTCTTTTCCTATTTTTGTAGCAATATCTGTTACTGGACAGGCATCTGCATCAATTATTATTTTCATTTTATAAAATTTCTTCTTTTTTTGAATTTCTATAATAATTAATAAGCGGATAAGAAATAAAATTAATTCCTAAAAATAATATATACCATCCAAAAACCATAGCGATTCTTCCATTTATTAAAGGAAGAATAATCATTAATGCACCTACCAGGAATAAAAATAAACCTTTTACAAAAGAAACTCCTCTTAAAACAAAAGAACCTTTATTTTCTTCAGAAGAAGTTTGCTTATTTCCTATAATTAAAATAACTCCTTTGATAGAAAGAAAAACACCAACTGCTAAACTGATTATTACATCTTTGTTAATGAAATTTAAAAATAATATAATTACAGCTATTGTTAATTCACATAAAGTTCCTAATGCCACCATTTTCCAATCAAAATAATCATTTTCTTTCGTAAAAATCATATAGATATGGTCCATAGCAGAAATTAGCATAACTATTCCCATCACTCCATAAGCCCTATTTGTGAAAAAACTTGTTTCTAAAATTCCTAAAACACCTGTTAAAATAAGTCCTAGTCCTAAAGTATATCTTAAAACTTCTGACATTTTGTTTTTTGTTGTCATAAAACACCTCCAACTAATTATAGTTGTAAAATCTTTTTCAGTCAAGAGAGATTTTAATTTGACAAAAAAAAAATTAAATGTTTTAATATGAATACATTTAAAATTAAAGGAGATGAATATGATTCAAGATAAAATAATCTGTAACTGTAAAAAAGTAAAATATGGAGAAATAAAAAAAGCTAATAAAGAAGGAGCTACTACTTTTGAAGAGATAAAAGAAAAAACAGGGGCGGGTTCAGGTTGTGGAAGATGTAAGGCAACGATAGAAGCTCTTATAAAAAAGTAAAAAAAGAACTACTCAGTAGTTCTTTTTTTGTTACTTTTTTTTAATATTCTTATTGCATTTAAAACTGCTAAAATAGCCACACCTACATCAGCAAAAACAGCTAACCACATATCAGCATATCCTAAAACTCCTAAAATCATAACAATAATTTTTATTCCCAGAGAAAATATTACATTTTGAATCAGTATTCTTTCTACATTTTTAGAAATTTCTATTCCTGTTTTAAGTTTTCCAATATTATTATCCATTATAACTACATCAGCTGCTTCCAAAGCAGCATCACTTCCTGTTCCACCCAATGATATTCCTACATCTGAAAGTCTTAAAACTGGGGCATCATTTATTCCATCTCCTACAAAAGCAACTTTTTTATTTGTAGATTTTTTTATTTTTTCATACATATCCATTTTTTCATTTGGAAGAAGTTCCCCAAAAACTTTATCCTTATCTATTCCTAACTCTTCTCCAACTAAATATGCATTTTCTTTTTTATCACCTGAAAGCATATATGATTTTATTCCATTTTCATTAAGAAATTTTATTAGATCTTTAGAGTTTTCTCTTAAAGTATCTCCAATGGAGTATCCTCCTATAAATTGTTGTGATACAGCCACATAAACAGCTGTTCCTAAATCAGAAAATTCTTCAATTTCGATGTTATGCTTTTCCATAAGTTTCTTGTTTCCTACTAAATATTCTACTCCTAAGTAATTGGCACTTATTCCATATCCGTGCTCTTCTATATAGCTATCAAAAATAATATAACTTGACTTTCCATAATGTTTTACAATAGATTTTGCCACTGGATGAGTTGAATTACTTTCTATAGCTAATACAATTTCTCCTATTTCTTTAGGAACAGTATCTTTTAAAACTAAAAACTCTCCTTTTGTAAGAGTACCTGTTTTATCAAAAACAACAGCTCCAATTTTTCCTAAAGTTTCTAAATAGTTTCCTCCCTTTACTAAAATTCCCTCTTTTGAAGATTTTCCAATTCCACTGAAAACTCCTAAAGGAATTGAAACTACTAAAGCACAAGGACAAGAGATAACCAAAAATAATAGAGCTCTATATAGCCATATTTTAAAATCTCCTGTATAAAATCCTGGAATTAAAAAAACAAAAGTTGAAATTCCTACAACAGCAGGAGTATAGTATTTTGAAAATTTAGTCATAAACTTTTCAATATTTGCTTTTCTTTCAGAAGCTTTTTCTACATATTCAAGAATCTTACTCACTGTCGAGTTTTTATATGTTTTAATTACTTTTATCTCTAAAATTCCATTTAAATTTATAGCTCCCGAAAGAACTGAATCTCCAACACTTACATCTTGAGGTTTACTTTCTCCTGTAAGAGCTGAGGTATTTAAAGATGAACTTCCACTTAAAACGATACTGTCTACAGGAATTTTCTCTCCAGCTCTGACAATTAAAATATCTCCTACTTGCAAGCTTTTAGGGCTAACAACACGAATTTCTTCACCTATTTTTAAATTGGCTTTTTCAGGCACTATATCCATAGCTTCAGAAATAGCCCTTCTAGATTTATCTACAGCGTAATCTTGAAGAGTTTCTCCTATCAAGTAGAACAGCATAACAGCTACAGCTTCAGAGTACTCACCTATAGCGAAAGCTCCAAAAGTAGCCACTGTCATTAAAAAGTTTTCATCTAAGACCATTCCTCTTCTTAAATTTAAAAAAGCAGTTTTTAAAACTTTATTTCCTATTATTAAATAACTTATCAAGTACAATAAAATCGAATATTTTTCTTTAGCTAAAAATATAGTGAAAAAATACAAGATTATTCCCGCTAAAATGATAAATTTTTGAAGTTTTTCATTTTTACTTTCTTCGTTAGATTCTTGTTCATCCGATTCTTCCATTAAAATTTTAATTTTAACATGAGGTTCATATTTTAAAAAAATATTTATTATTTTTTTTTCATCTAATTCTTTTCCTACAACTGTCATTTTGCTAGAATTAAAATTAATATGACAAGAATCAATTCCTTCAATTTCTCCAATTGCTTTTTCTATCTTCGGCAGGCATCCAGCACAGCTAAATCCATCCAATTTAAATATTAATGTTTCCATAACTCTCTCCTTAAAATAATATAATTATTATAGCTACACATGAATAAACTTTCATATGTAACTATAATAACTTACTTTACTTAAAAAGTCAACTATTCAAAGAGAATTTTGACAAAATTTAAAAAACATAGTAAACTTTACTTAAAATTCATTATGTTTTAGGGAGGATTTGTGGATATAGAACTGGTAGATAAAATTTCAGGTTTTTTAAAAATTCTTTCAGAACCAACAAGAATAAAAATAATAGATATACTTTTTAAAAAAGGTGAGATGTGTGTGGGATGTTTAGTTTTGGAGTTGAATATGACTCAATCTGCAACGTCTCATCAACTAAAACTTTTAAAAAAAGTAAGAATAGTAAAAGCTAGAAGAGAAGGCAAAAATATTTTTTATTCTCTAGATGACCATCATGTTTACAACATTTTTAAAGAGGTCATAGATCATCAACAGCATATGTAAAAAAAGCATCAGCACAAAGTTATCTTAAACTTTGTGCTGATGCTAAAATAAGGAATATAATACAATTATAAATAAAATGCTAAAAGCCTCATTGTTTCCTGAATTCCATCTACATGAGTTCTTTCATAGTGATGAGAGGCATCTATATTCGGACCAATACAAGCTATCCTCACATCTGCCATCTGAAGAACAGCTCCACTTGCATCTGAACCATATCTATTGTAAACATCCGTGGTATATTGAATTCCAGAATTTTCACAAATATTTATCATCTCTTTTCTGATATTTACATCATAGATTGTTTTAAAATCTTTGACTGTGATAGCAACTTTTTTTTCATCTCCCAAAGAATCAGGAGTTACAATTCCAATATCTAAAGCTGTGAACTACCTCCCCCTAATAGAGGAGGAGGCTTCGTAAGAAGTACCTAAGCAACCTTAAGTATATTGATTACGCTCGTCGGGTAGTTCCTACCCTGTATACGATTAATTTCATTTGCTTTTTCTTCTAATCTTAGTA
>JBOFFH010000003.1:0-3065 GCA_051648485.1 Fusobacteriaceae bacterium | reverse complement strand
TTTTTGAAGTTAAGAAGATAATCTTCTCCAGTTGTTGATAAATATATAGTTGGAGCTATCTCTGAAAGCTGTTTATAGAATGGTTCTTGTCTTCCTGAGATTATAATAAGTTCAGGTTTCATTGAATAAATTTTTTCGAAATCAGGTTCTTTTAAGCCACCTATATTTTCATATTTTTCCTGTTGAAATTTAGATAAAAAACTTGGTAATCCTGATTTTACAACTCCATTTACCTCGATACCTAAATAATTTAAAGAATCTAAAATTCCATAATCAAAAACAACTAGATTTTTAGGGTTTTTAGGAACTTCTGTAATTCCACCAGAATGTTCTACAACTATTTTATCTTTGTATGCCTCTTCTTTTTTTTCTGTTTTTAAAAAATTAAATCCTAAAACAGCAATCAAAACACCTATAAATATTACTGATATTTTTTTCATTTTATCTCTCCTTTTATTTTAAAATTTATAATCTTTTTAAAAATAGATACATATATTTTTATCATTTATTTCTTGAACATCTATTTTCATATCGTAAAGTTTCTCTAATTTTTCTTTTTGAACTACTTTTTTTGTTTCATCCATATATTTAACTTTTCCATTTTTCATAGCCACAATGTAATCTGAATAAACTGATGTGAAATTTATATCGTGCATAACTAAAATCACTGTTTTTTGTAATTCATCTACCATTTTTCTCAAACTTTTCATCATGTGCACTGAATTTTTCATATCTAAATTATTCAATGGTTCATCTAAGAGTATATATTGAGTATCTTGAGCTATGGTCATAGCTATATAAGCTCTTTGTCTTTGACCACCACTTAATTCATCTAGATATCTGTTTTTAAAATTTTCCAAATCCATATATTTTATAGCTTTTTCTATTATTTTTTTATCTTCAGTTCCAAGATTTCCAGGATTGTGAGGAAATCTCCCGAAAGAAATTAATTCATAAACAGTTAATTTTAAATTAGTACTGTTTTCTTGTTTTAATATAGCTAATGTCTTAGAAAGTTCTCTTTTTTCCCAATCACCTATGTCTTTATCATTTATTTTTATTGATCCAGAATCTCCTTTCATAAGTCTGCTCATTATAGAAAGAAGGGTACTTTTTCCTGCACCGTTAGGGCCAATTATAGATGTGATTTTTCCTTGTGGAATTTCGAGTGAAACATTATCTACAACTATATTTTCTCCATATTTTTTACTTATATTTTCTACTTTTATCATGATACTTTTCTCTCCTTTAAAATCATATATAGGAGATAAGAACCACCTAATAGATTTATTATTATACTTACTGGAAAACTATTTCCAAATATTTTTTCTACTAAAAATTGTCCCACAAGTAAAAGAATGACGCTGAAAATTATACTGCCTTGAAGAATATATTTGTGCATATAGGTAGGAAAAATTTCTTTTGCCAAATTGACTGTAAGAAGACCTAAGAAGGTAATAGGGCCTACTAATGCTGTAGAAACTGAAACTAAAATTCCTATAACTATAAAAATTTTTTGAATGAGTTTGTTATAATCTAAACCTAAGTTTATAGCATTTTCATATCCTAAAGCCAGAACATCTAAATTCTTAAGATCATCTTTTATAAAATAAATTGTTAATAGTACAATAGAACAAGCAAACAATAAAAGATTTATCTCTACTTTAGAATAGCTGGCATATATGAGACTTTGTAAAATAAGAAATTCATCTGGATTCATAAAAATCTGCATTGTATTAGAAAGAGAATCAAGAAAAGTTCCTCCCACCATCCCTATCAGTATCAAATAAAGAATTTTAGGTTTTTGATCTCGAAAAAAAGATTTTTGGAGAAGAATAGTCAACCCTATCATACAAAATACTGAAATGAAAAATCTTGTAAAACTTCCATTAAATTCTTTAGGTATATATTTAAAGAAAAATATTATAAATGTTTGTAAAAATACATAAAGAGAGTCCAAGCCCATAATACTAGGTGTTAAAATTCTACTTTTAGTTATTGTTTGAAAAATAACTGTAGAGATTCCTATACAACTTCCACTTAATAAAATGGCTAAAATTTTACCACCTCTAAAGTTTAAAAGGAATTTTCCATTGGTACTATTTATTCCCCAAAACATCATTAGTAGAATAATAATTCCCATTAAAATAGTTGCACTTAATAGATGTTTTTCTATCAGTTTATACTTATGATTCATGTTTTAGCCTCCTAAAAATAAGGGTAAGAAATATTCCACTTCCTATTACCCCTGTAATAAGTCCAATTGGAATTTCGTAAGGATAGATTAAAACTCTTCCTAAAATGTCACAACTTAAAAGGAAAATAGCTCCTATAACTCCTGTTGTCATTAAAGTTTTTGATAGATTATCTCCAAAATAAATTGATACAATATTAGGAATAATAAGTCCTAAAAAAGGTATTCCTCCTACTGTTATCATTATAAGAGATGAAATTATACAAACTATCAACATTCCCAAATTAACTATTAAGTTATAATTAATACCTAAATTTTTAGCAAAATCTTCGCCCATTCCTGAAAGAGTAAATTGCTTAGAATAGATAAAAGCTATTATAATTAATGGAATTAAAATGTAAAGTAATTCATAGTTTCCTTTTAAAATTCCTGAAAAATCTCCGAACATCCAAGCTGTGATACTTTGAATTAAGTCTCCTTTGTATGCAAAGAGAGTTGTTAAAGAGCTTAAAATTCCACCAATCATAATTCCCATAAGAGGAACTAAAGCATTGTTCTCTCCTTTTATTCTTTTTATGCACATTAAAAATAAAAAAGTTCCTCCCAAGGCAAAAATAGTTGCTACAAGCATTTTTATCATCAAAGATTCTTTTGGGAAAAATAACAGTGCTATTAGGATTCCTAATTTAGAAGAATCTGCTGTTCCTGCTGTAGTAGGAGATACAAATTTATTTCTTGTGAGTTGTTGCATGATAAGACCACAAATACTCATTCCAAATCCAGTGGCAATTATACTTATTGTTCTAGGAAGTCTACTGAGGACGAGAACATTAAAACTTTGGCTTTGAAAATTAAAAATTTCATTTATATT
>JBOFFH010000002.1:0-7598 GCA_051648485.1 Fusobacteriaceae bacterium | reverse complement strand
ATTCCTTATGTAGCTGCATATGGATATACAGAGCAATTAGCTCAAGAGATAGAACTTGGTATTAAAAAATATGATACAAATATAGAAACATTCCTTTATAATATAAATATTGCTAACTTTGCAACACTTAAACCTGAAGTAATGAAACAAATTGATAGTGCAACAGGAATTTTATTTGGAACATCAACTATCAATGGAGATGCACTACCTCTTATATCTGATTTAGCTCAATCTATGAACCCTATAGCTCATGCAGGAAAGTATGCTTCAGCATTTGGTTCTTATGGTTGGAGTGGAGAAGGTGTAGACAATATCATTGATAGATTAGATCAAATTAGATTAAACGTATTAGACGGATATAAGATTAAATTTAAGCCAAACGAAGAAAAATTGAATGGTGCTTTTGAATTCGGTTATACTTTTGCTAAAAGTATGTCTGAAAAATTAGAAACACATAGAATGAAAAAATCTGATAAAGACTTTATAAATCTTGAAGGATATAGAAGTTGGAAGTGTACTGTTTGTGGAGAAATTTATGATTTAGAAAATCCACCTCTTGCTTGTCCAGCTTGTGGTGTAGGAAGAGAGTTTTTTATAGGCGTTGAAAAAGAAGTTTATCCTGAAACAGATTTCCATGGAAAAGTTGTTATAATTGGTGGTGGAGTTGCAGGTTTAAATGTTGCTGAATCAGTTAGAAAATATAGTAAAGATGCAAGAATACAGATTATAGAGTCAGAAAAATCTATACCTTATTACAGAACAATGTTATCAGAACACTTATATAAAACATTAAGTGGAGATAAGTTATATTTGAAACCTAATAGCTGGTTTGAAGAAAATAATATAGATTTACGTATAGGAACTGGAGTAAAAAGTATAGATTTTAATAAAAAAGAAATTTTAATGTTGGATGGAGAGATTTCAAAATATGATAAATTAGTTTTAGCAAATGGAGCTAGAGCAAATATTCCAAAAATAAAAAATTCAAAATTAAACGGAGTATTTTCACTAAGAACAAAAGAAGATGCTGAAAAAATAAAAGAATATTCAAAAAAATCTAAAAAAGCTGTCGTTTTAGGAGGAGGAGTTTTAGGATTAGAAGCTGCTTTTGCTATGAAAGAATGTGGCTTAGAAGTGTCAATTATAGAAATTATGCAAAGAGTTTTTCCAAGACAGTTAGATGAAAACGCATCCATAATTTTAGAAAAACAAATTAAAAATTATGGAATCAAAGTATACAAAAATAGTATTGTTGGATCTTTCGAAGGAACTGACAAAATTGAAAAAATTATTTTAGAACATGGAACAACTCTAGATACAGATTTAATTATTATATCTGCAGGAATACTACCTAATAAAGATTTGGTTGAAAATCTAGGAATTAAATGTAATAGAGGTGTAATCGTAAACGAAGCAATGGAAACTTCAATAATAGATGTATATGCATGTGGAGACATTGCTGAATATAATGGAAAAGTAATAGGTTTATGGGATACAGCTATTGATCAAGCAAAAATTGTTGCATCTAGTATAGTAGGAATAAATAAATCTTTTAGTGAAAAAGAGCAACCATTAATATTCGAAGGAATGGATACACAAGTTATCTCAATAGGAAAAACACATTATGATACACCAACTTGTGATGCTTTAGAAGATATAGAGCATTGTGAAGCAAATTATAAAAAAATATTCTTTGAAAATGGAAAAGTTTCAGGAGGAATAATTATTGGAGATATTTCTAAAGGTGCTGATTTAATTAAGGCAACTAGAGGACAAATAGAAAAGAAAAGTATATTAAAATCATTATATAGCTTCTAGAAATATCATTTTTTTCTTATCACTTGTTATTTTGTGATATTATTTAATGAAAAAATTTATGAATTATGTTATAATATTTATCTCTATTGCAAAAATAATAATTTAGGAGATGATATTATGAATGAAACTTTAACAATTTTTTTTAATGAATTTTTAGGAGCTGTAGCTAAATCTTCACCAATTTTGATAAAAAAAATTATATTTTTGATAATTTTAGGACTGAGTTATAAACCTGTAACAATTTTTCTTATGAAAGCCTTTAATAAATTTTTAAGTATTAAAAAACTAGATGAGTTATTAATGAATTTTTTAGAATCACTATTAAATATTTTGATAATTGTATTTTATATTTTAAACGTAATTCAAATACTCGGGATTCAAACAGCTTCTCTTTTAGCACTGTTGGGATCAATTGGTATAGGTGTGGGACTTGCTTTAAAAGGAAGTTTATCTGATCTTGCAGGGGGAATCCAGATTTTAGTTTCAAGAAACTTCACTAAAGGAGATTTCATAACTACTTGTGGAGTTGAGGGAATAGTTCAGAAAATTTCTTTTCTATACACTGTTTTATATACTCCTGATAACAAATATATAGTTATACCAAATGGTAAACTTTCATCAGAAGTTATAATCAATGTAGGAACTAACAAAGAAAGAAGAGTCGATTGTATATTTTCAGTAGCATATGATACTTGCATAGATAAAACAAAAGAAGTTTTAGAAGATATTGCTAAAAATCATGAATTAATTCTTCAAGATAAAGAGATTTTTGTAAGATTAGGAAAACATAGTGCAAGCTCTTTAGATTTTACTATGAGAGTATGGACAAAAAAAGAAAATTTTAGAGATGTAACTTTTGATTTACAAGAACTTGTTAAGAAAAGATTTGATGAGGAAGGAATTGAAATTCCATATACTAAAATTGACGTATATCAAAAATAAATATACACCCTTTTAACTAAATTATTAAGGACAGTACCAAAATAAATTGGTACTGTCCTTTTTTTAAATTGTAGCCATCTCTTTATCTAGATCCTCTTCAACTGTATTTGCTACAACTTCTCCTTGTTTTGCCAATCTAACTTGAGGTTCTGAAGGTAGTCCAAATCTTGGAATAAATCTGTCAAGTCCTGTTAAGGTTAGTATCAAAATACTTCCTACAGCTATAAAAGCCATAAAGTTAAATTTGATCAAATCTATAGGATTGAATACATAAAGAGGATAAACTGCATTTGCTATACCTATGTAAAATCCTATATAAACATGCCATGGTATTAGTTGAGATCCAAAAACTCCAAGGGCATCACTAAAAGTTGCATTTCTCAATCTTAAAGTTTCAATATCTTCAGGTTTTCCTACTACATTTTGTTCTACTAACTCTCTTATAATAGGTCCCACAGTAACTATTTGAGCCATCTCATCAGCTAAAGCAGCATTTCCTAAGATAGATAAAACACCGTTGTAGAACATAAGCTCTCTCACATTTCTAGATATTTTTTTTACTAAAATTGAGACTGGTCTGAAGGCATCCATATTTTTCATGATTCCACCAAAAGCTGCTACCCACATCATCATAACTATTACCCATGAACCGGCATCTGCAAATCCTGTTGTAATAAGTTCTAAAAAGCTTTCTAAACTTGAGACTGTTCCAGCAAAAGTTCCAAGTACATAAGCTGAGATTATTCCTACAAACAAGCAAAGTAAAGTTGTCATTCCTTTAAATGCACAGATCAAAACTAAAACCAAGGGAATAGCCATATATAGTGGCACACCATCTCTTACTTGATTCAAAAGTGCTTCTGCACTTGGTCTTTTTTCTGCCAGTGCAGCCCAAGCTTCTGCAGGAATTTGAGCTATTGCTTCTGTTGCATTTCCTGTTACATTTGGAAGATCCATAATTAGTCCTGCTACAAAGAAAGAAATAACTGATAGAACTAAAACTAATCCAGACCAAACACCTTGATGCCTTATTCTTTTAACTACTTCAACTTTTTGAATTCCTGAACTTACTATTGTTGTGTCAGAAATAAGACCAATATTATCTCCAAAACATGCTCCACCGGCTATAGCTGCCAAAGTTAAGTTAATATTTCCTCCAACTAGATGATTTAACCATAGGAATATAGGTGCACATGCAGCAAAAGTTCCCCAACTTGTTCCTGTTGCTATTGAAAGTAGTGAAGTTACTAATACTCCTACAACCGCTACTGTTCTAGCTGTAAGTCCAACATTCATAGAAAGATTTATTATTGAAGCTCCTACTCCCGTAGACATGAATGTTTCTGCCATTGCATAGGCTGCCATTAGTATAAAGAAAGCTATTTGCATCTCTCTTGCATTTTTTATGCATGAATCCATTATATCATTTATTTTTTTCTTTCCGAAGATAACTGCTACGAATGCTGCATACACTGTTGCCATAGGTGCGGCTATAAGTGCATCATATCCTCCTATCATCAATCCTGCCAATAGTACTACTGGACTTAATTTAATTAAAGACATTAAAATTTCCATCTGAATCCTCCTAATTTTATTTTAAAATAAAAAAACCCTCCAAGAGTAATCTTGAAGGGTTCTAAATAAAGCAAAATTAAAAAAACAGCTTTTTAGTTCCCTCTAAAGATAGCACTCCACATAATTTATGTGACACTCTTTGATATATTCTATCAAAAAGCAACCTTTAATCCTTCGGTCTAGATTAAAGATTTCGGCAATTACCCCTTTCACTCACACTCACAGGGGACCACCCCTCATGAAAGCTACTTTTGGTTTTTGCTCCTCTACTATTAGAGAATTTATTATTTTTGTTTATTCTAGCACAATAAATTTCTAATGTAAAGTCTTTTTTTGAATATAAAATTGAGTATTCGATCAATTTATGCTATACTAATTTTATACAATATAATAAAAAAATCTTATATAGGTTTGAAAATAATTTTTTAAGGAGTGGATAATCATGAAAAAAATTTTACTCATTGCATCTCTTTTAATTTCTGCTACAGCTTTTTCTGCAGAGTTCAAAACTGAGAAAGGGGGAATGGAATTTTCAGAATTAAAGATTGAAAAAGTTGAAGGAGCAACATATTTAGCTCTTGCAAGTAAAACTGGTGAAACTTATGTTTTAGGTCTTGCTAATGATGTTATTCTAGAGGCTGAAAAAGGAAATTCTCAACTTGAAGTTATAGGTTTTTATGATAATATGACAGAAAATAAGTTAGAAAAAGAACTCTATGATGTACAGATAAAAAAAGGAATTTTAACTGTTAAGCCTACTTATGAAGATTTCTCAATACTGTTTACAAAAGCTGAAACAGTAAAAGTTTTAAAAATAGTAAAGGAGGCCAAGTAATATGAAAAAATTAATTATAGCTTTAGGAATTTTAACTTCTATGAGTCTTTTTGCTGCTGATGTAGTTAGAAAAGATGTCTCTGTACAAACCGACAAAGTAGGACTTATTACTCAAAAAGGAAATGCTTTTTTTGCTCTTCAGACTAAAAATGGAGCTGTTATTACTTTTGGACTTCCAAAAGCTGTTTTAATAAATACATTTAAAGATGGTAAGCCTAGAGTTCAAATTCCTGGAATAGTTGCTAATGCAAATAAACCAGAAGAAAATGCTCTTCAATTCTATGATATTCAATATGATAAAAAAAAGGGAATACTTGTTCTAGATTTTTCTGGTACAGATGACTATATTGTATTTAATAAAGATGAGATAGCCAAATTTGGAAAAATACTTAAAGGAGGAAAATAGTATGAAAAAACTAGTTATGTCATTTTTAATTTTAGGAGTAACAACTTTATCTTTTGCGAACTATTATGAAAGACCTATTCAACGTCAAGAAATAAAACGTCAAATTGTAAAAGCTCACATTAGAAATGAGATTAGAAGAGATATCAAAGATGATATTAGAAGAGATATCAGACAAGAATATAGAAGAGATAAAAGAGACAAAGCTATAAAAGGAGCAATAGTTGGTGCTGTTATTGTAGCAGGAATTGCTGCTGCTAACAATAATAATAATAATAATAATTACAATGATAATAACAGATATGATAATGATTATTATAGACCTGTAAATCAGCCTTATTACGACTAGTGAAATGTTATTGTGACTAATTAAGTGAAAAATCCAAAACTCAGAAATTCTAGTTTTGGATTTTTTTATTTAATATATATTTTATATATTCCGATTAAAAAATTCGAAAAAAAATAACTTTTAAAGTATTTTAATTTTGTCCTATTGGAAAATATTTGAATAAAGATCTTACTTTAGAATGTTTTGTATGAACATTTCTGAAATCAAAATAATAATTGTCTTTCATCATTTTACTTAACTTTTCTAAATTGAGTCCTCTGAACTGATTCCATTCTGTCAATAAAACTATAGCATCTACATCTGTACTTGCAATCTCTTCGTTCACACAATACTCTATGCTTTCACTATATTTTTTCAATCTCCATTTTGCTTCAGGCATTCCTTTTGGACAATATGTTTTTATTTTTGCACCATTTTTTATGAGCCCTTTTATTATATCTAAACTAGGGGCATCTCTAACATCATCTGTATCAGGTTTAAAAGATAGTCCTAATATACATATTGTTTTTCCATTCAAATTACCCATCTCTTTTAAAATCTTTTCAACCATTCTTGATTTTTGCTTTTCATTTGCAGATATAGCTGAAGATATTACACTCATCTCTTCACCATATTTTTTTCCGATTTCAACTATAGCTCTTGTGTCTTTTGGAAAACATGAACCTCCATAACCTGGACCACAATGTAAAAACTTTGAAGATATTCTACCATCCATTCCCATTGCTGAGGCAATCTCTTGAGTATTAGCTCCTACTTTTTCTGACAATAAAGCCAATTCATTTATAAAAGATATTTTTACAGCTAAAAAAGCATTTGAAGCATATTTTATCATTTCAGCTGTTCGTCTATTTGTGCAAACAAATGGAGTTTTATTGATATATAAAACATCATATATCTTTTTCATTACTTTTAAAGCTTTTTCACTTTCAGCTCCAAGAACAACTCTATCAGGTCTTAAACAATCGTTTACTGCTTTTCCTTCTCTCAAAAATTCTGGATTAGAAACTACATCAAATTCTATTTTTTTCTCTCTAATATTTAGCTCATTTTTTATAAATTCAGCTACTAAATCTCCAGTTCCTACAGGTACAGTTGATTTATTTACAATAACTGTATATTTTTTTATAAATTTTCCTATATCTTTAGCACATTCAGAAACATGAGTTAAATCAGCAGAACCATCTTCAGATGGTGGTGTTCCAACAGCTATAAAAATTACATCAGAATTTTCTAAGCTTTGTTTTTTATTCGTAGTAAACTTCAATCTTCCTTCAAGTACATTTCTATCTAAAATTTCTTTTAATCCTAATTCATATATTGGTAAAATTCCATTTTTTAAAGAATTTATTTTTTTTTCATCTATGTCCAAGCAAGTTACTTTATGACCAAATTCACTCAAAATTACTCCTTGAACTAATCCTACATAGCCTGTACCTATGACAGTTATCTTCACCTTATTTTCCTCCTAAATACCACTTTAAAAATTTTTGAATTCCATTTTCAAATTTTGTAGATGGATTGTAATCTAAAAGTTTTTTAGCTTTATCTATACTTGCAAATGTTCTTTTAACATCCCCAGGTTGCATAGGTAATCTATTTATCGTTGCTTTTTTATTTAAAGTTTTTTCAATTGTTTCAATCATACCATTTAAAGAAATTGCATCAGACTCACCTAA
>JBOFFH010000001.1:0-12380 GCA_051648485.1 Fusobacteriaceae bacterium | reverse complement strand
CCAGTTGATCCCTCTTTGTATCCTGCCACAAACATATTTCCAAAACTGTCGAAATCTGCTACAAAAATATATTTTTCCATTCCTAATATAGGAGTATTGTTAACAGTCACATCAAAATCTGTACCGTTATTTATATTTTGAATCTTAACTAAATAATTTTTCATTATAATTTCGTCTAATCGTGTATAATTGACAGTAATTATTCCATAAATTTGGTTTTCAATCGGATGCATTCCAAAAGCATTTACTCCATCCACATTGCCTCGCGTATATTCCTTATTATCAACCGTAATTGTTGCTGGTATTTTTGATGTTATATTCTCGGTCTTAGTAATTTTATTTCCATTTACTAAACCAATTTTATTGATAATAATACTTCCGTCTCCTTCATGCTGTATTAAAAAACCTTTTTCTAAATCACTTCCTGAAAAGGCAGTTCCAGATGATCCTGGAAATACCTTAGTTTTAGCCATTACCGTTACTGTCCCTATTAAAAATAAAGTTATGATTAAAATTATATTTCTTAACCAACTCTTATACTTCAATCCCATTATTGCCCCCTTATTAGAACTTACCTATTAGGTTAATAAACCACCCTTTAGATTTATAGTCTAGTCTTGTCAAATCGTCATCAAATTGTGTAAAGTTATACCCAACTCCAAGTTGTAAATTTTGATGTAGTTCACGATAAACTCCAACTATTGCTCCATGTTTTATTTGATCATCCGATATATTTCTTAACCAGTGGTATTCTCCAAAAATATCCCATTTATGAATAACTTCGTAGCTCAGTCTCACTGCAAAAAGGTCTAAATCTGATTTGAACCAAGGTCCTTTATCACGATCTACCCTTACTTTTTCTTGTCTATAAGCATATTTAAATGCTGTTTCCCACTTTTCATTTATTTCATAAACTGTATTTAAAGAAAGTACATGAGCTTTTTCTCCAAAATTGCTATTTATTTGTCCTAAACTTCCCAAATCATAAACATAGCTATATTTTCCTATAAAATTAACTTTGTCATTCCAAATTGGTCTATAAGCTGCTCCCATTCCTAACTCTGTATTTCTAGCTTGTCTCTCTCCTGTATTTACATTTTTTGCATTCAGATAATTAGCTACTCCAAAGACAGTATATTCTTCATCTATAACTTTTCTGAAACGGTTAGCTGTTGCCCATGAATCTGTATTGTTATCCCCAGTTCCACGGTTTCTTGAATACTCTAAAGTATTTCTCATGGTAAAATTTTTCTTTTCAAACTTAGACTGTAGTGTCAAACTGTCTTTTTTAATTTTTCCACCATCTATGTCCAGTTCTCCGTTTTGATAAAGAGCTCCTAACCATAAGTTTTCATTTTTTTGAAAATCTACTCCATAACCACCTGTAAAACCTTTTCCTTCATAGTTATTGATAAATTGATTTTCTTGATAAACTCTTGTTCTATCTCCTATTAATGCTCCTTGTCCCAAAGTGAAAATTCCATCGTTTCCACTTCCATCGTTTAGCAGTGAATATTTAGAATACAAGTCATGCTTATCACTCAAAGCATAATTAGCACCTATTTCTGCCCCATTTCCACGAGTTCCTGTACTAACTTCTCCCTCTAAATTAATTTTATCTGTTATATCACTGTATCCACCTAATGAAAGCATGTTATTTGTTTCATAATTTGAATCTTTTTCTAAAGTTCCTTGTCCCTTTAAATAAACTGTTTTTGTTGGAGTGAATCTGTATTCAGCTTTTACTCCTGCTAAAGTAGCATCTCCATTATCTCCACTTTTGTCTATTCCACTGTTGTCTGTGCTCAGTCCTTTATTCTCCGTTCTTAAAATCTCGGTTGTTATTGCTATTTTTTCATTTAATAAATATTCAGCACTAACAGTTGTTTCACGACTTTCACTTCCATCTTGATTGTCATAACCTTCAAAATTCTCATGAGCCAAATTCAAATAAAGTTTCTTTGTAACTTCATATCCAAAATCTATTCCATAATTTTCTCTATCTAAACTTCCACGCTCTCCTGTTGATGAAAAACCTTTTTTCTTTCTGTCATACCAAAAATTAAAATTATCTCTTGCACCAAAACTTTCTGATAAATCATGAAGAGACAAACTTCCTTCAACTATATATGCTGAACCTTTTCTTGTTCTATCATAACCTATTTCTCTATCAAAAAAATCTAATCCGCCGTTTATAGAGATTGAATCCTCATAAACAGAGTCTCCCTCACTTTGTGCATATTCTCCTTTGATATATGTTCCTTCTGATTTTTTAAGTGTTAAATCAGTTGCCACTAAATTATATTGATGCTCTCCTGCATTTGTGTCTATTGCAGTTGCTCCAACTCCTATATTATCTGTTAGCCATGTTTTTGCTCTAACTCCTGCTATTGTGTTATTTGTGTCCAACTCTCTAGAATAATACTCATAATCTACAACTAAAAAATTCAAGTGTCCACTTAAAGGTTGGTCTTTTATTACCATTTCTGACATTCTTTCTGGTAAAATTATGCTTAAAGGTCTTACTAATCTGATCAATCCTTGTAATTCGTTTATTGTGTAGTCTTGACCTTCTTGAAGCTCTACTATACCTAAAACTCTTCCAGATGTTGGATCTTTTACTTGAACAGCCAGTTTAGCACTTCCTACAACTATATCTCTATAGCTTAAGTAGTAAAAACTTCCTCCTGTTCCCAAAAGTTCGTCATGAGCATAAACACTGTCAGGTTTAGAACCAAACATTGCCAAATGATATTTAGAGTCTCCAAATTTATTGTTTTCTAAACTCTTAAATTCTGCTCTTGCTCCATACATTGTACGATTATAGCTAGAATATTTGTTACCTGTAAATCCTGTGTTATAATTTCCCCATAGTGCTGTATTTTTATCCCAATCTACACGTAAATATATCTTACCTTGAGTGTCTACATCACTGTAAAGTACTGAGTCATCCCCATAATTAAATTCAATTGGATCATATTCTAATTTTCTGTAATAATATGAAGGATCTCTTTCTGTAAAATCTCTAAACATATTATCTATATCTTTTTCATATGTATCAGCATGAGCTGTTATTCTGTATTTATCCACTAATCCTTTGTAATAAAAGGCTAATCTTCCTGTTGTAAATAAATTTTCTCTATATATACTGTTTGGATTTAAAATATCTTGATTTCCTGAAACTTTATTTTGTCCAACTGTAAAATCAGCTATTCCGACTAAAAAATCATATCTTTCTGGAACATGAACTTCAATATTAAAAGCTTCTTTTAGTCCATTTTTTCCTATAAGTTCTACAGGTATTATTGTCTTTCCTTTTGACAAATGAGTATCAAAAGCAAAAGTTTCTTCTAGATCTACATCTCTTTCTTTTCCGTCTATAGAAACTTTTTTAACCCCTTCTAATCCTTGACCAATAATTTTTACATTAGCTCCTAAAAGAACTATATTTTTAATTCTTCTATTATCACTTGCATTAGCCACCATCTCTTTAATAGCATTTTCTCTTTCCATCTCTTTTTCTAAATCTAAATTCCCTATCTCTTCTCTCATTATGTGAACAGTTTTAGGGTGTGTTTCATCTAAACGATTATTTTTATCATATACTTTGAGAACATAATAAATATCTTTGATTGGATCTAAACTATTAATAATACCAGCTTCTATTTCTATTTCTATCGGCTGGCTACTATCCAAACCTCCTTCTCTTTTTATAACCTTGAGAGGGTTTAATTTTTTTATATCTCTCACATCATAAACTTGAAGTTCCCAACTTTCAATAAATTTAGAATAATTTGTTACTGGATAAAGTGAAAACTTTAAATTTTCTCCATTTTCTAACTTTACTTTTCCATCAGAAATTAAATCTAGCTTCAATTGATAAGCTCCCACATCTGTTACAGTATAAATACTTCCCATTCCATTGTTCACAGTGAATCTTCCAGGATAAATTTTTATTTCATCCTTTATATCTTCAAAATTAATTCCCACTACTGGACTCACGTTTGAAATTTCAGAATAACTGTAGTGATTTACAGTCAGTGCGAAAAAAAGTGCTATCACTAACCGTTTTTTCATTTTTTTATTCATTAAACAATCACCCCACTTTTTAAAATATATATATAAATAAATATTTAGCATATCACTCTTATATATGAATACTCTTAAAATACTTGTTTTCCTTTTTTAAAATAATCTTCAAAAAAAAGATCTTCAGTAGTATTTCTACTACTGAAGATCTTTTTTAAAGATTTTTATTTAGTTTCCAAATAATCTACGGAAAATTGAATTTCCTACATCTATTGTTTTGTCCAGTACATTTTCAATTGTTTCAATATACCTAGGTTTAAAAAAAGGAACTACCCCTTCACTGAACTTGTATTCTTTTTCAAGTGCAATTTGACCACTTCTCACTAAAAAATCTCTTCCATTTTCTGAAATCAGTCCATTTTTAGAATTTAATCTTTGAGTAATAATCATTCCTGTTTTTAAATTATCAGCAATAAATGTAAACTCTCCCGGATTGTAAACTTTGGTTTTTAGCAACTCTTTGTAGAATTCACCCCATAATGGAGCAGGGCCGCTTCCACCTGTTACATTTCCTTTTATGGGAACATTATTATCATACCCCATGTAGATTGTTGTTACATATTCAGGTGTCATTCCAGCGTACCAAACAGTTCTATTTTCATTAGTAGTTCCTGTTTTTCCACCTTGAGCCATAGGCTTTTTCCCCAGAGTTGTAACTGCCGATCTTTTAGAAGTTCCATTTTTAACTGAACTTTGTAACATATAGTTTATTAAACTTATATCTAAGGAATCATAAACTTTTTCTTTTTTTATATCTGAACTATAAATTGTTTTTCCAAATCTGTCTTCTATTCTAGTCACTACTATAGGTTTTACAGTGAACCCACCATTACTAAAAGGTGCATAAGCCAATGCTAGTTCTAAAGGTGTACCATCATAAGTTCCTAATGCTGAAGTTAAATAATCTTCTATTTTAAAGTCTACACCAAGATTTTTCACGGTTTCCTTTAAAGCTTGAACTCCAACTTTTTGAAGTAGCTTTACAGAAACTATATTCAATGAACGATCTAGTGCCTCAAGAAGTGTAACATTTCCATGGTACTGGTTATTATAGTTTTTAGGCTCCCAGTTTCCAATTTTAATTCTACTGTCGTTAACTATTGAGTTCATTCCCATTCCATCTTGCAGTGCTGTAAAATAAAGAAAAGGCTTTGATGCTGAACCTAATTGACGCTTAGCCATCGTACTCCGGTTGAAATTTCCTACTTTATAATCTATTCCACCTATTACAGCTCTTAGTTCTCCGGTTTGACTGTCTATTGTTGCCATTCCACTTTGAAGTCCTTTTCTACTTTTTAAAAAAGCACTATTTTGGAAGACTTTTTTAGCAACTTTTTGCATTTCTAAATCCAAAGTTGTATAAACTTTAAGTCCCTCATTGTTGATCATATCTTCTGAAAAAACTCTTTCACCTTTTTTATTTTTTTCATTTCTCAAAAACTCATAAACTAAATCGGTAAAATCAGGAGATGAACTTTCAGTACGAGCCTCTCTAGCATATATTAAAGTTGTAGTTTTTAAATTTATTTTTTTTATATTTATTCCTGGTTTATCCAATATGAATTTATGCTTTAATCCTTCTTGATAATCCGTTTCTGTAATTTTACCATCTTTTTTCAATTCACTCAGAATTAAATATGCTCTTTTTTTTGAATTTTCAAGATTTTTTCTAGGATTATACTTTTCAGGTCTATTCGGGATTCCAGCCAACATGGCTGCTTCTGCCCAATTGAGCTCTGCTGGAGATTTTTTAAAAAATTGATTGCTGGCTGCTTTTATTCCATAAGCACCCCCTCCAAAATATATCTCATTCAGGTATTTCTCTAGTATCTCATCTTTAGTGTAAATTCTTTCTATTTCAAAAGTTATAAGCATCTCTTTAACTTTTCTGGAAAGTTTTTTTTCATTCGTTAAAAAGGCGTTTTTAGCCAACTGTTGAGTAATTGTACTCGCTCCTTGAACTGCACGCCCTGCAGTTATATTTGCCATAATTGAACTTAAATTTCTTTTAATATTCAGTCCATTGTGTGAGTAAAAATTTTTATCCTCTACAGAAATAAAAGCATCTTTTAAATTTTGTCCTATTGCATCAAACTTAATAAGTTCTCTTTTTTCACGATAGATAGAGTCTATTTGCACTCCATTTTTATCATAAATAGCTGTTGGAATAGGAGGAGTATAATTTGAAACTAACTCCTCTATATTTGGAAGTTCTTTATAATTTTTGTAAACATAAAAACCTATACCTGCTCCAACTGCCAATATACTTAAAGTGATTAAAATTAATATTCCTACAAATATTTTGTTTATTAACTTCATCTGTCGTCCCCTAGTTTAACTATTTATTGTCAGCATTATTTTTTCTACGTAATTGTCCACAAGCACCATCTATATCTGTACCTTTTTCTTTTCTTACAGACATATTTATTTTACGCTTGTTTTCAAGTATATCTATGAACTTTTCCATTTTCTTATCTGCTGGACGCTCATAAGGTTTTCCTTCTACATGGTTGTAAGGAATGATATTTACCATGTGATCAAAATCATGAACGAAATTAGCCAGGGCATTCGCATCTCCTTCAGATACATTTACATTGTTTATTAATAAGTATTCAAAAGTTATTCTACGATTTGTTAAACGTTGGTAAGACTTCAATACTGTATGCAAATCTTCTAATGGATAAGTTTTGTTTATAGGCATTAATATGTCTCTTTTCTCGTTTATAGCAGTATGCAAAGAAATAGCCAGTTCTACGTGAACTTTTCTTTCTAAAAGCTTCTCTATAGCTGGAACTATTCCAGAAGTTGACACTGTTATTTTTCTTCTAGAGATATTTATTCCATTTTCATCTGAGAAAAGCTCTAAAGATTTAATCAGGTTTTCAAGGTTAAGAAGAGGTTCTCCCATTCCCATGTAAACTATATTTGTTAAACGCTCTCCTTGTTTTGAAAGTCTACGCTCTACTGTATAAACTTGATTTATTATTTCACTTAAATCTAAATTACGAACAAATCCACCCATACCAGTAGCACAGAAATCACAATTCACAGCACATCCAACTTGTGAAGAGATACAAAGAGTGTTTCTATCTTTATTTTTTATAAGTACAGTTTCTATTGTATTTCCATCTTCTAATTTAAATAAAAACTTTTCTGTTTTATCTATTTTTGATACTTGATATTTTAAAAGATTTAAATAAGGAATATAAGCTTTTTCAGATATCATTTCTCTGTCTTTTAAAGAAATATTGCTCATATCATTTATATCTCTTGCAAATTTCTCATGTAGCCAGCTAAATATTTGCTTTCCATAGAATTTTTTCATTCCATTTTCCACAACAAACTTTTCTAGCTCAATTTTTGTTAAATTTAATAAATTTATTTTGTTATTCATGATTCCTCCGGTTTTGATTTAATCTTACTATATATTATAGCAAATATTCCAAAAAATTACAAGGAACGAAAAAAGAGACAGAAACTTTTTTTGAAGTTCTGCCTCTCAATTATTTATTTCTTAAGTTTTTTTACTGGTACAGCTGCTACTTTCTCTTCTAAAGTTTTTCCAACTCTAAATTTCACAACTTTTTTAGCTGGAACTTTAATTGGTTCTCCTGTTTGAGGATTACGAACTTCCCTAGCTTCTCTTTGAACTACTTCCCATTTTCCCCATCCTACAAAAGAAACTGAATCTCCATGAATCAAACTTTCTTCAACTGTATCTAAAAATACACCTAAAAATTTCTCCGCATCCTTTTTTGACATTTCACCTTTTAATGCTAACTTGTCTACAAATTCCTTTTTTGTCATAATCTTATTCCTCCTTTTAATTGTTTAAACTTTTATTTTTTTTAAAGTATTATTTTATGTAGCTTTGTACTACTTTACTAATTAAAATGAGTATTTCCTTTTTAAAAAATTTTTTTTATCATTTCTCGTTTATTTTTTATTATGAATTAAATAGAGTTAGCACCCATCTCTATGGCTTGTTTGTTCATTGGAATAAATTTTTCTTTATTAGCTCCAAAAACTTTTGGAAAAGCTTCTAAAACTGATTTTGGACTCACTATTTCAGTCAATTTAAGCACAGCTCCTAACATAACCATATTGGCTATTTTAAGATTTCCCAAATCATTAGCTATATCATTAGCAGGAATATAATAAGCTTCAATATCTGTTCTCTCTGCTTTTCTTTCTATAAGAGAACTATTTATAAATATTTTCCCTCCTGAAACTAAAGAATTTTCAAATTTTATAAGTGAAGGAAGATTCATTGCTATTACCACTGTAGCATCATTACTTATAACTGGTGATCCAACAGGCTTATCTGAAATCACTACTGAGCAGTTAGCAGTTCCACCACGCATCTCTGCACCGTAAGAAGGACACCAAGACACCTCTTTTTTTTCTATCATTCCTGCATACGTTACAAGCATTCCTAAGCTCATAAGTCCTTGTCCACCAAAACCAGCACATATAATTTTATCTGTCATACTATTCACCACCCTTTAAATTTCCTAAAGGATACTTTGGAATCATATTTTCTTCCAACCACTTTAATGAATCTATTGGAGATATTCCCCAGTTAGTTGGGCAAGTTGAAAGAACTTCTACTATAGAAAATCCTTTTCCACTAATCTGATTTTCGAAAGCTTTTTTAATTATCATTTTAGCTTTGCGAACTGCCACTGGATTGTGTACTGTTACTCTCTCTACAAAAGTTGCTCCATCTAAAGTTGCCAGCATCTCTGACATTTTAATTGGACTTCCTGCCAACTCAATTTTTCTTCCAGATTGACAAGTGGTAGACTTTTGGCCTATTAAAGTTGTGGGTGCCATCTGTCCCCCGGTCATTCCATAGATACAGTTATTCACAAAAATTGTAGTTATTTTTTCTCCACGAGCTGCTGCATGAACAATTTCAGCTGTTCCGATAGACGCTAAATCTCCATCTCCTTGATAAGTGAAAACTACCTTGTCTGGTAATGCTCTTTTTATTCCTGTGGCTACAGCCGGTGCACGACCATGAGAAGCTTGTTGCATATCTACATTGAAATACTTATAAGCAAGAACTGCACATCCTACAGGTGCCACTCCTATAGTTTCACCTAAAACTCCTAATTCTTCTAAAACTTCAGCTACTAGTCTGTGAATAATTCCATGAGTACATCCTGGACAGTAGTGAGTTTCTTTATTTGTAAGTCCCTTAGTTTTTTGGAATACTACTGACATTTTTCACCTCCTAAAACTTTCTTAGCCTCTATTAAAATCTCATCAGGAGTTGGTATTATTCCTCCTGTTCTACCATAAAAATTTATTGGATATTTACAATTGGAATATAGTTTTACATCTTCTACCATCTGACCCATGCTCATCTCTACCACTAAAAGTTTAGTTCCTTCTTTTAAGCTATTTAAAGCCACAACTGGAAATGGCCACAGAGTTAGTGGACGAAACATTCCAACTTTATGCCCTTCTTGACGTAAATTATCCACAACATTTCTGCAGATACGTGAAGTTGTTCCATAAGCTACTAAAACTAAATCTGCATCTTCTGTTTTATACAGTTCTGATTTTTGCTCTTTTTCTTCTATATTTTTATATTTTTTAAAAAGATTTATATTATGCTCTTCTAAATCTTCAGCACCTAAATAAAGTGAGTTGACTATATTAGGTTCTCTTTCTCCATTTGTTCCTGTAGTAGCCCAAGTTTTTTCCTCTAATTTTCTTTCCAATTTTATATCAAAATCTACAGGTTCCATCATTTGACCTATGATTCCATCTGAAAGAAGCATAACAGGAGTTCTGTAATGGTCTGCTAAATCAAAGGCTTCCATTGTCATCTCTACAGCTTCTTGAACTGATGCAGGTGCAAGAGATATTATACGATAATCTCCGTTTCCACCACCTTTAACACACATATTATAATCTGATTGTGCTGGTTGAATACCACCTAAACCTGGACCTCCTCTCATCATATTTATGATAACTCCCGGAAGTTCAGCTCCTGCCATATATGTTATTCCTTCTTGTTTCAGTGCTATACCAGGTGAAGATGAAGATGTTAAACATCTCGTTCCTGTTCCTGCTGCTCCATAAAGCATATTTATAGCAGCTATCTCTGACTCAGCTTGTACAAAACTTCCTCCTACTTCTGGAAGAGCCTTAGACATATATTCTGGTATTTCGTTTTGAGGAGTTATTGGATAACCAAAAAAACATTTACATCCTGCTAGGATTGCAGCTTTTCCCATAGCCTCATTTCCTTTCATTAAAACTTTCATATTTTTTACCCCCTCTCAACTGTTATAACATAATCTGGGCACATCATTGCACAATTTGCACACCCTATACACTTTTCCATCTCCCTAACAGTGGCAGGATTATACCCTTTGTGATTGATTTTATGCACATCTATCACCACAATTTTAACTGGACAACCTGTAGTGCATAATCCGCAACCCTTACAACGCTCTGTATCAAAATGTACAGTTCCTTTTGCCATAACATCCTCCTTACATCCAACTTTTTCTCATCAACATATCTATTGGTAATATTTCTCCTGAAACTTTATTTTTTAAGTCTTTTATCAACGCTCTTTTTATCGCTGTGTATTTTATAGGCACATCTATTTTCTTAGAAACTTCACAAACTAATTTTTCTCCTACTAATATGTCCTCTTCTTTTGTTTCCCAAAGTAAATGAGTGTTATTAACTAAACCTGTAACTTTCATATTTAATGTTCCCTCTACTTCTTTCAAAATAGCTAAAACTCCCATCAAATCCATAGTTTCAGGTCTATAAGCATTAATCACAAAAAGTAATTCGCATTGATTGGGATTTATACTTTTTCTAAAACTTCCAAAAGCTCTAGCTCCTGCTCCATCTCCTCCTAAATCCACTATATAATCATAAGATTCGTCTCTTATAGCTTTCATTACATTTCCAGAAACAGCTGGAAGATCCATTCCATGTTCTTTTATTATAAATCCTAAAAGTTCAATTTTTTTTTGTTCGAGTAAATTTTCACATTCTCTGCTTCTAAAGTATGGATTTACAACATCTAAATCAGCTATAGCTACTTTTTTTCCCATATCTTTTAATTTGATTGCGTAGTTAAGTGCAAATTCTGTTTTTCCACTTCCATAGTGCCCAGTTATTATTCTAATTCTTTTTTCTGCTTTCATTTTTGCACCTCATTTTGAATAGTACTACACGTCTCATCAAAAGTCAATCACAACGTTCTGAAAATATACTTTTTTCTAAAAAAATAATTGTCGTTTCTTCATATTTGTAACTAACTTTCATTTCTTCAACTTTTTTATAACCTAAATGCTTCCAAATTTTCTGAGCTGATATGTTTTTTATATCTACACTGAGAGTTAGTTTTTTTTGATTTTTCTTTTGAGAAATCTTAACTATCATCTTATGTAACCAGCTTCCTATTCCTTTACCTCTATCCGATTGTTTTATCAAAGTAAAACCAATAGTTGAGACTCCTACAATTCTATGATTTATGAGAATTTGAGTTATTCCAAATATTTTTTCAATGTTATCTACTTTTTCAAAAATACCTATTTTGAACTCTTCACCATATTTTTCATTTGCTATATAAGGAGTCATAAAATTGTCTACTTCTTCTTGGATAAACTCTTCAGTAAAATTATATTCACTAACTCCCTCTATATCTTTATAATATTTTTTACACTCTCTTATCACTTCTTTTATTAACTCTGAATCCAATTCATTTAATTTTCTTAAATACATCTATTCCCACCAGTTTACCTTATTATTAAAACAAAGTCCAAAAAATAAAAAAAACACATCAAGTATTTTATCTTGACGTGATACGTTTATTTACCAAAAATATAATGGTGCCTAGGAAGGGACTCGAACCCTTAATCCACTGAAGGAAACGGATTTTGAGTCCGTCGCGTCTACCAATTTCACCACCCAGGCTTGCTCTATGATAATACAATAAATTCATTTTTATGTCAAGCAAAAAAATAAAAATATTTTTAAAATCTGTGGTATACTTAAATGTAAATTTTGAAATAAGGAGCAAACTATGAAAATAAATGTTACCAATATAGTTATTAAATTGAATGAAGATGGAATTGAAACCATAAAAAACTGTATTATTCAACTTGGAATTCCTGAAAACTCAATCCAAAAAATAGAGTATTCTAAGCGTTCTATAGATAGTAGAAAAAAATCAGATATTAAACTTGTATATAATTTAGAAGTTACTTTAAATAGAGAAATCAATCTTCCTGATTCTCAAAATATTCAAA